>JAYVIY010000427.1:0-2473 GCA_043769795.1 Pseudobdellovibrio sp.
CGGAGCAAATTGAGACAGAATGAGCTTGTCGGCATCTTTACGGAAATCGACCTCATGCGGCTTAAGATGCACTTCATTTGCGGATGATTCATGTTCGAATTCGATCGATCGTTTTTTTGGAAGCCGTAGGTGCAATGGGATAGGGGTTGGAATGCCTGACTTAGAAAAGATTTTGTGGGTTCTTTCTACCCAGTTAAACAATTTAGGCAATTCGCTGGGACTTTCAGATTTTCCGAGCCATAAAAAGCCTCCGGAATTCAGCGCATAGTGAAAGATGGGAAATATGCGGTTCTGTGAGGCCGCTGAAAAGTAAATCAATAAATTTCGACACGAAATGAGGTCGAGCTTTCCAAATGGCGGATCACTGGCTAAGTCATGCTTAGAGAACAAACAGAGATCGCGAACGCTCTTGCGAATTTTATAACCGCCTTCCACTTTTTCAAAAAAATTCTTTAGTTGCTCTTTCGATACCCCTTGTAAAAGAGCTTCGGAATATTGACCTTTGCGCGCTACGGCGAGGGCCTGATCACTGATGTCAGTTGCAAAAATTTGAATTGGAATATTTTTGTTGGCCGCAGTTAAAAATTCAATGAGGGAAATGGCAATGGAATAAACTTCTTCGCCGGTTGAGCATCCCGGCACCCAAATTCGAATGGCAGTTCGCTCTGCGTTGTTCTTAACGAGAGTGGGGAAAACAACTGTTTTCAGCGCATCAAAGGAGTCACTATCACGAAAAAACTCAGTCACGTTGATGAGGATGTCTTTGTAAAGCGCGATAACTTCTTCATCGTGAGCTGCTAAGTAATTAGCATAGGCCGACCACGTTTTTGTTTTATGTACGATCATTCTGCGCTGGATACGACGTTTAATTGTAGCTGGCTTGTATTCATTAAAATCAATTTTAGTATGCTTTAGCAGTAAATCGAAAATGTTTCTCATTGCCAATTGAGATTGATGGTCTAAAGTTTTATCATCTTTATCATCTTTATCATCTTTATTTATCGCAATGTTGGGGTGGGTTGCAATTTTTGCCAGCTCAATGGCGATACCTTCGGGCCTCATAATTAAATCAACTACCCCGGCATCTATCGCACTTTGAGGCATGTCCCTGTATTTTGCGGATTTCGGATCCTGAGCGAAAGTGATTCCGCCCTCTGCTTGTATGGCTCGCAAACCAACGGTTCCGTCAGTGCCATTTCCCGAAAGGATAATGCCGACCACTCTGCCGATTTCTGCTTTGGCCAGCGACTGAAAGAAGAAATCAATGCTCATGTTTGGGCTAGGCCCTTCGATTCGGGCTGTAAGATCTAAAACACCATCACGGATTTTCATGTTGTAGTTTGGCGGTATGACGTAGATATGGTTTGGCTTGATACGGGTTTTATCTGCAACTTCTTCGATTCGTAGTTTTGTAGAGCGGGAGATAATTTCCGTCGACAGACTTGGGTGCGTCGGATCTAAATGCTGAACAAGAATAAAGGCCATACCAGTATCAACCGGCATTTTCGATAACAACGCAATAAAGGCCTCAAGCCCACCGGCTGAAGCCCCAACTCCTACTATCGGAAATCTATTGCTTGATTTTACGGGCAAGGTTTTCGCGGTTTTTTGTTTTATTGGTTTCTTAGTCAGGCGAGATTTTATGGCCGGCTTCAATGAGTTTCCCTAATGCTTATAAGGGACACGAGAACCCATATTGATAAAGCGATGAACGTCTGTAATGAATTGATCTAGGTCTACGGGTTTATTAATGATTCCGACCGTTTTGCCTTGGGGCACATCAGCCATTCCGGTCACAAAAGCGACTGGAACTGCGGCCATAATTTTCGGTCTTTTGAGTTCGAGCAATGTTAAAAAATCGACACCAGACATATCCTGCATCTGCATATCGAGTAAAATCAGCTTGGGTTGATCAATTTCAGAAAGTACGGCAAGAGCTTCGGTACCACTTTGTGCTGTAAATACCTCAAAGCCTTCTAATTCAAGCAATGTTCGCTGAACAAATAAAATTTCAGAGCAGTCATCGATAATGAGAATGGATTGTTTGGGCGAAGCATTTTTAGCGGGTTTGTGGGAGGTGGGGTATTCTGAAGTTTTTTCCATTAGCTCCTTCGCTCAATTTGTTAGACAGCATGCATCATGAGCCACTAATCAGCAAATGTCCAGCTAAACAAATTCTTTTTAAACTGGCCCCTTAAATTGCAGAATAGTAGGCCAGTTTATGAGTCAATAGTGCAGCAGTTTGCTTTTACAGAAAATGAATTTGTGCATTTCATGCGGACTCAGTTACGGACTTCAAATTTTAATCGCTGGCGAAGACGGGTTCACAAACAAATATAAATTGTTGGAACCATGATTGGAAGATAGCGTTTGGTCCTTCGACTAGAATCTGCAATAAGTAGAACGTGCATTTTAACCTCTCACCAGCGATTTTGTTTTTCGGCTGTGCCACAGAAACCCTAACGATGAAATT
>JAYVIY010000428.1:0-33824 GCA_043769795.1 Pseudobdellovibrio sp.
TAAGGGTGTTCGGAGTTGCTTTCTTGTAGCCGCCGCTGCAACTCATAGATGTTGAAGCTCGATTTGATTTCTTCAATGCGCGGAATTTCAGAATCAAAGATTCCATCCAGTTTTCCACGAATTTCAAAAGTAAAACCACTGGTCTCAAAAGTATGGTTGGTAGCAACTTCTGCCCTGTAATTAGAAAAAAGTTTCTTTCGTGAAGCTTGAATATTTAAGTGAATTTCTTGCCCCGCTTCAGCAGAGCCGCCGAAACCCGAATTGCCATCAATGCTTCCTTTACGGGGTGCCGGCAAGGCAAATTTCGCAACTGCGAGCGACATTTTCTTATATTCTGTTTTCAAAAGAGTGCCATCTGTTGCGGACTCTTTTGAACAAGTGCCGAATCTGGAAAAGCTTTTATTCCTAATTTTCTGAGATGTTTAACCAAAGCGCCGTTGCCGCGATGTTGAACAAAAACTTTTTTCGCTTTTGTTTGCAATACTGTATTCACCAAATCATTCCAATCGGCATGATCAGATAAAAGAAAGCCTCTGTCGAAAGAGCCAAAATCTTTTGCCATCCAACCTGAAGCAAAAGCAGTCTGAAAATTTTCGCCCAGCAAATGGCTCTGCTCTGATTTTAAAAATGCCTGAGGAACTAAAAAAAGCTCAGTATTCATTATGGTTTGGTCAGGCACTTGGCTCAGACAGAGTGTTTCAGCCAATTTTATACCTTGTTGACGATAGCACTCAGTCAACGGCGCAGAGGCGGCGTGGCAAATCACCGGTTTTTTTGCATAGGGTTCGAGTAGGCCAAGCACGCGCTGGGCTTTGCCAAGCGAGTAGGCGAACAGAACACTGTTTTGTTTTTTTACGGAGTTTTCAGACCACCACTGAAAAATTTCTGCTCCGAGATTAGCGTCTTTCTTCCAGGCATAGGCCGGTGTGCCGAACGTGGCTTCTGTAATAAAAACATCACAAGTAACCACTTCAAAGGCCTCGCAAGTCGGGTCAGGATCGCGTTTGTAATCTCCTGAAGCGACCCAGACTTCTCCTTGATGTTCGAGGCGAATTTGTGCTGAACCCAGGATATGTCCTGCAGGATGAAACGAGATTTCAACTTCGCCTAATTTAAACTGAGTACTGAAAGCGAATGAACTGACCGAGATATTTTTACCTAATCTTGTACGAAGCAGGGTCTCGCCGGAAATAGTCGAAAAATACTGGGCGCTGCCGCGCCTGGCGTGATCACTATGTGCATGAGTAATTACGGCATTTTCAACTTTGCCAGAGGGATCGATATAGAAATTTCCGGCCGGGCAGAAAAGGCCTTTAGGAGTCAAAACGAGCATGAACAAGCTTACATAATTTCTTTTAAAATCACAGCAAACAATTATAAATTGAGAGTTAAAACGAAGTGCGCTATTCTTTTAGTTCAGACGAAGAGGACGTTTAAAATGCTAAAAAAAGAAATTGCAAGGTCATTTCTTCAGTTGGCGGCCAGCGGAAACGTAGTTGAAGCTTATAGTCGGTATGTTGACCACCATTTTATTCATCACAATCAATACTTTAAAGGTGACCGTGAATCGCTGTTAAAGGCCATGAGCGAAGGTCATACAACAAATCCAAATAAAAAATTTGAAGTGAAACAAATTTTTGAAGACGGCGATTTTGTTATCACGCATTCGTTAGTTCTCAGAAGTGATGAACAATTGGCTCCGATCGCGGTGGTGCACATATTTAGGATCTCAGAGAATCGAATTGTCGAAATGTGGGATCTTGGTCAGGAAGTTTCAAAAAATTCTCCAAACTTGAACGGGCCCTTTTAATGCAGAAAACAAAAATATTTTTTGATGGCAATTGCATCGTTTGTGATACTGAGATTTCGCATTACAAGCGCATTGCACCCGATCTTTTCGAGCTGGTTGATATTACCAGCAGCGATTTTGATGCAGAGAAATACGGTTTAACCTCTGAAAATGTTCAAATGCAGATGTATGTTATGACTGCAGAAGGCCAGATCATCAGCGGCGTTGACGCTTTTTCATACATATGGAGTCAGCTGAAATACTACAGGGTAGCGGCTAAGACGATAAAACTTCCGATAATAAATCCGATTGCAAAACTGGCTTATCGCGGATTCGCGAAATACCGTCATTTGCTTCCGAAGAAATCATAGTAACGTCTACAGTATCGACGATTTCGGATAATCACCATACATTTTAGCTAGTTACGATAAAGTGCAGAGCCCTACAGCTCTCATTTGGGCGTAGATTGGCGCTACCTAAAACGCGAACTCGAAGAGATTGCTTCTAAGGTTTGGCAAGCCGATTGCGCTACTAGTGAAGTGAATCTGACAATTTTTGACAAAAATGGTCTGAAGTTATTAGAGATACAGGAAAGAAGGACATATGAAATGCACTACCCAATACGTTTTCCGCGCCCTAGTGATTCTCTCGGCATTTTCAATATTACAAGGCTGCGGTCGAACACGAATGTCATTCGAAAATCTCGACGCAGGGGTTGCCGGCTTAGGTGAAACCACAAACTCCAATCTGACTTGTATTAAAGAACACTATGTTCAGCCTAATCAGGAATTAACTAAAAAACTCGATATTCTTTTTGTCACCGATACATCAGGTTCACTCGATACTGAAAGAAGCGCCATCGCCACTGGAATCGGAAACTTTATTTCGCAGCTTTCGACTTCTGCAGATTATCAGATTGCAGTGACTCTTGCTCATGGGCCTAAAAGTAGTCGCTACGGCCAGCTCTATAAAGCAGGAACAGAGCCCGTTGTTCTGCGATCGAAAGAACTTTCAGTTTCAAACATTCGAAGCTATCTTTCAAAAAAATTAACAAGCATTCAGACCGACTCCGATACTGATGGCGGTGAAGCAGGACTTCTCTCTTTAAATAAAGCTCTCGATGCGACTCGACTGGAAGAAATTCGTACGCAACATAGCTTTTTCAGAAAAGATGCGGCTCTGGCCATTGTATTTGTATCAGATGAAAATGACATCTGTGCCGTTTATCCTACAGGTGTAACTCGCGTGTATGACCCGGAAGGAAAAGAAATTCCGGCCTTCAACAATTATTGCAAAAATAAAGTTGATGCACACACGGTTTATGATCGCTTGATCGCAGTGCAAGGTGTGAACCCTCTTTTATTGAGCGCGATCGTCTATTCAAATAAAGCCACGGTGACTCACTCAGGTGAAAATGAATTTGGTTATGGCTATTCAGATATCGTTTCTTTGGGTAACGGGAAAATGGTGGATATCGCTGCCAATGACATTCCTGCTGGTTTGGCAGACATCGGTAAAGCCGCGGCGCTTAAGATGACCTTGAGAACCGATTATATTCTGAGTTACTTGCATGTCGATAAGACAACAATTACGGCTGAAGTTGATGGCGTTAAAGCGCAATACTCATTTAATGAAAGTAAAAATTTACTTCGACTGCTTTCGAACACAGGTCGCGCGGACTCAAACGTGGTGCTGAGTTATTGTCTTGATAAAAATGCAGAAGTTAAACAGATAACCACAGCTCCCATGTCGAAAATGGTGCAAGATAACCCACAAAGTTTCATTCCGAGAATCGAAATCGTTAAGAAGTAGAAAACGAGGACATGAAAATGAAAATCTACAAAAAAAATACTCTGGCCCTCGCGGCCACTCTGGCGCTGGTAGGGGCTTTGGGCGAAGTTGCGAATGCCAATGTGGTCGGAACTGATGTGCAGAATTTTAATCCGATCACCAGTGGATTAGACTTTGTAACAGTACAGTCTTCAGAAACTCTCGAGACGGGAATGATTAATTTCGGTTTATTTTTGAATTACACTCATAACACGCTTTCAGTGAGTAAAGACTTCGGAACTCTGCGCGTGGGTGACGAGCCCGGTGATGATATGCTCAGTGCCGATTTGAATTTAGGCGTGGGACTAACTTCTAATTGGGATGCCGGCATCAGCTTGCCGCATACCTTAGCGACGAATACGTCTGTCCGGGTGAATGTTCCGGTCATTGATAAGACCGGAATAAACGAAGTTCGTTTAAATTCTAAGTACAGACTCTGGGGCAACAACAGCGAAGGTGTTGCAGTTATTGGTTCGGTGGGCTTCAACATGATTGAACACAATCCATTTTCCGGCGAAGGCGCCGGGCCTAACTACAATCTCGAACTGGCTTACGACACGACAATTGACAAAACCGCTTTAGGTTTTAATCTCGGGTATCGACTCAGAAACCCCGGAGCACAGATTGCCGGCGTGCCCTTTCAGACCTTTGATGATCAATGGATAGGGTCGATCGGAGTCAGTCATCTTTTAGAAAAATACGACACAAAATTAATCGGCGAATTGATAACAAGTATTCCTGCAAGAAAGGTTGATTTCGACGCTAATCGCAGTCAGTCGGTAGCCGAAGTCATTCTGGGCGCTAAGTACGATTTAAATCGTCAGATGGCTCTGCATGCAGGATTAGGAAGCGAAGTAGTGAATTCGACTGCCAGCCCGGCATTTAGAGCTTATGTCGGTTTAAATTACACCATTGGTCCGGTATGGAATAAAAATTCGGCGGTAGAAACAATTGGAAATCCACCGAAGCAAATCATCGTTAACGATGACATTCTTTTTGATTTTGATAAATCCGACATCAAGCCTGAATCAGAAGCCGTTCTTGATGAAGTGGCGCAAAAAATGAAAACCATGGAAAATTACAAAGAAATCGTTATTGAAGGCCACACCGATTCGATCGGACCCGAAGCTTACAACTTAGATTTAAGCCGACGTCGAGCCGATTCGACGAACAAGGCGCTTGTTAAAAGAGGCATTCCGGCAACAAAACTGAAGTCAGAAGGCTACGGCGAAACCCGCCCTCGTGCTGACAATGGAAATTACCAAGGTCGTGCAAAAAATCGACGGGTTGAATTTCAGATCGACCGCTAGTTCTTAGAGTAACGGCGAGAGAGTTTTTTCTGTGACTACACCGACCGGTCGTAATTCAAGGCCGGTTTGTTTTTTGTAAACGCCGATATTTCCATTTTGATAGTGTTTCAGCTCAGTAATTTGACCTGCCTGATCGCGGACAAATTCTTCGCCGGCAATGGCCATTAATCTGAAACTGTCAGTGTCGTTTGCAATTAGCAAGTAAGGTGGTTGCCCGTCGTTGGGTTGTAAATACAGATTTTCATTTTTTATGAAAAGTTGAAAAATCATTTTTCCGCTGCCGAAAAATCCGGTGTAGTCATTCAGTAAGGCTTTATTAATCGTAAAGGGTTTTAATTTCAACGCCGTGGCATTTCCTTTTGTGAAAAAATTGAGGGCCACTACCGAAGGGTCAAAAACTGCGGTGTCGGTATTGTCGAATTTTACAATTTTCAGCTGTGATGTTTTAAGGTAGATCAGATTTGTAGTAAAGCCGGGAGTGCGGCCACCATGAGCGATTTTGACGTCGTCATTGAATTTCTGTACTTCGACTCCAAGTGCGTAGTTATTCAAAAAGGGTGTTTGCATTTCGGTTTTAGAAGCTTCGCTGAGGAGTTTCGAACGATCATAAATATCAGTCCATTTTAAAAGATCTTCGGCTGTCGAATAAAGGGCGCCGGCAGACAGCGCCCAGGATAAATTAAATTCAGGTACCGGAGCCAAGACACCGGCCGAACTGCTGTGACCGACGACGTCTGACACCGTGTGAAATACCGGGCTGTAGCCGGTATTGTTCATTGCTAAAGGTTCGAGAAAATTCGCTTTTATATATTGATCCCAGTTCTGACCGCTCACAACCTCAACTATTCTTCCGGCTAGAATATAACCGGAGTTTGAGTATTTCCACTTAGAGCGTGGGCTGAAATCGGGAGCTAATGTGGCAGTAAAATTCAGGATTTCTTCCAAAGACAAAGTTTTATCGAAATCGACCATTTGCCAGAAACTTTGTTGGTCGGTGTAGTTGGCGATTCCGGAGCTATGGTTTAAAATGTCGCGAATTTTAATTCCCCGAAAAGCTTCGTATTGCGGTAAATATTTAACCACATCATCGTCGAGCGATAGTTTATTTTCTTGCTGGAGTTTTAAAAGGGCTGCCGCAGTAAATTGTTTCGACACTGAACCTATCTGAAATTTGTCATTCAATGAAAGCGAAGTATTGGTTTCGAAATCTTTTACTCCGAAGGCTTTTGCAAAAAGCATGGTATCATTTTTTTTGACGACGAGTACGCCGTTGAATTGGCTTTCGTTAATATAAGAGTCAAACTGCTCACGCGAGTTTATTTCCTGAAGCGGACCGGCCCAAACTGAAAACGAAACAAAGCAAATTAAAAACAAGAGTGATTTCATAGGCCATAGGTATACGTCATTATTTTGAAACGAAAAAGCCTCATTGTAATTTTTTTACTTTATAAAGCGGCTACTTACTGCGCGCTACCTAATGCATCGATGATTCCGCGGCCCTGTTCAGAAACAGAAAACCCAAGATCAATGGCTTTTAAAGCGGGGCTTTGAGCAGAAAGATGCAGAGCCACAACACCCGCCACATGGGGCGACGCCATAGATGTACCGCTGATTGTATTGTATGTGCCGCCTTTCCAGGTCGATTTGATGTCTACACCCGGAGCAGCGAAATCATTATCACCCAGGCCGAAATTACTCCACGATGGGAACTTATCGCTTGAATCAAGCGCCGATACAGCAATAACTGTTGGGTAGCCTGCAGGAATGGTGTTTTTAATATCTTGACCTTCGTTTCCGGCGGCAACGACAACGACGACCCCTGCTGCCTGCGCTTTTAAAATCGCTGTGAGCATTGGTGACGCGGCGGTAGGATCTCCGTTTGAGCCTAAACTCATATTAATAACTCGGGCACCGACTCGAACGCATTCATCGATTCCATCAGCGACGTCTGATAAAAATCCAGATCCACGGGAGTCTAAAACTTTTGCGGCAAAAAGTTTTGCTTTCGGCGCTACACCGACCACTCCTATAGAATTGTCTTCGGCGGCAATTGTTCCGGCCACGTGACTGCCGTGCCCGTTATCATCATTCCAGTTGTCAGCTAAAATTCGACCCTTGATGGTCACGAAATTCTTGCCGCCAGCAATATTATTAATTAAGTCGGGGTGGGTTTTATCAATTCCGGAATCGACGACACAAACCGTGATTCCTGCTCCTTGGTTTATAACGTTCGCATCGCGGGCATATATGCGGCTGATTCCCCAAGGTATAACTTGGGAAGGCGGCGTAGTGCCACCGCCTCCTGGTTTACCCATTTCTACAACTGGTGAACCAAGTAGTTCTACATCGGGAGTAACCTTTAGATCGGCTACTCTGTTTTTGAGATGCTCGATGGCCGGGCCCGGTAAATAGACCACAAGCGCACTGACCGCTTGCATATTTCGTACGACAAGGCCGCGTTCTGATTTTACCGCTTCATCAACCGATTGAAGGGATTCGGATTCAAGAATATAGCGTTCAAGGCCTGCGGCCTTCATAGCTGCAATTTCAATTTCATCAGGGGCCACAATATCGGTGTTTTGATATTCACTTTTGCTGCATCCGAAGACCATTACAAATGCAAATGAAAATAAAAGTATTTTAATCATGGTCGCTCCTGCAAAGTGAATAAGTTTTTGCGTTACAGTCAACTACAGCAAGATGAATGCCTGCACTTTTTCTTGAAATTGCTGGAATATCGGCAGAAAAAACTTCAATAAGTTGGCCAAAGTATTACTGTTGTAAAAGGCTTGTACGCCCAATATCGGGACGCGGTCTCGGAGAATCATTTACAATGTAAAAAGTAGAAATCTGAAGATGAGACAGCAGTGAAGTTAAAAGAGCTCAAATAAAGCACAAAAGCTTTAATGACATTTTGTAAAATGTATTTATGATTAAAGGTATGAAAGTTTATGTCTATACCCTCAATAGCAGAGTGGTCTGGTGGGATTTAAAACTCCAGCAGATTCCGGTCATTGCTGAAATGTACATGGTTCACCGTTCTGAACTTCCAGAGCTAGCTAAGATTGGCGACTGTGTAAATTATATTATTAAAAACAACCATAAATTTGAAGACCAGTTAATATCATCTCCGCTGGTAAGCGAAATTGGTGATGAAGAAAGTAAGCAAATCAAACTTGTAAATCTTAAAGTCAGTATTTACATGAAGCTTGTCGATTTCATAAATTGCTCGTATCAATCGGCATTTCCAGCGGTTTTCACTGAAGAGGCCGACCAGATTGAAATATTAGCCCGTAGCCTGGTGAATGAAACTTCGCTTGATACACAGGCCATAGAAACTCACCGTCAGTTCGTTAATAAGCTGATCTCCGATAAAAAAACCGAATTGAAAACGAGATTTATAAGTTTGATTCACCAGCTGAAAGAGGCGCATACAATCGATGAAGTTCAAAAGATCGGTTATACAATTGTTTATGAAGGAATTAACGTTGTATGAAAGAAATCGTACATATTGAAAACGTTTCAAGAAAACCTCTGTTTAAGGCCTCGGCCAATCTGATGACCGAAATTTTCACAGTTGCCCGCACAAAATATAAACCGGATTTTCTGCCGCTTAAGTCGGTTTGTCCGTTACCTGATTTCAATCAAAAGTATGAGCTGAACTTTACTGAAACCGCTTTGATTCGCGCTCAGGAAATCTGGAAAAATAATACGGTCAACAACGAAGTGAATGTCTTGTGGAGCGGTGGAATTGACTCTACGGTGGCCTTGGTCGCTTTAATACAAACCGCAAAAGTCACAAGTCAATTCAATGTTTTTTGCAATTTGAATTCGATAAATGAAAATCCCGCGCTTTATGCAATGCTGTTGCAGAATAAAAAAGTCAGCTTTAAAAATTCTTCGATTATGCCGAGGCAAACCTCGATGCAATTAATTACCGGAGAGCTGGGCGACCAGATTTTCGGCTCTGATTTGCTCTTTAAAATTGTAAATACATTAGGATTTTCGCAACTGCACGTCGATTTTGATGTGGTTTTACCGAAAGTTTTCAAAATGCGTTGCGGTGAAGAACTGGGTCAGACTTTATATGAACGCTACCGACCTATTATCGAGGAAGCGCCATTTAAACTTAAAACGGCATTTGATTTCATTTGGTGGTGGAATCTAACGCAAAAGTGGCAGAGTGTGAAATTCAGAAAAAATTGTCTTCTGAATTCTCAGATTAGTACCCTGCATTTTTTTGAATCTGACAATTTTCAATTGTGGAGCGTAAATAATCATTCAAGAAAAATTAAAGACAGTGTACAGAGTTACAAGATGCCGGCGAAAGAATTTATTTTTGAATTTGATAAAAATTCTGACTACCTGTTGCAAAAGAGAAAATACGGTTCTCCGTTCGGCAATAAATTTCATTTCTTAGCGCTCTACGATGATGGCACTAAAATCTGTACCTGGGAAGAGTGTGACCAGTTGATCAATGCGCTCACACCTCATATAATAAGTTAGTTAACAGATATAAAAAAGGAGTTTTATGAAAAAATTAGCAGCCCTATTCACGATGACGATTTTAACCGGATTAACTTCGAATGCAGGTCTTTTGTTAGATCCATATTTGAATTATATTACGTCCGGAAGTACGAGTAATTCGGCCACGGTAACCGGAAATGAAATTGGCGTCAGAGTAGGTTATGATTTCCTTGGCTTCGGGGTAGGTATTGACACCTTACTCAGCGGTAAGTACACCTCTTCATTAGCGGGAGTCAGTACTGATAAGACGCCGACGCAATTCGGTTTATTTGCCTGCTACAAATTTCCAATATTGGTCAGAGGTTATATTTCTTTTTTAACGAGTGCTAAAGAAAAGGATTCGAGCGGAAATGAAGTTTCCGGTACGGCTACAAAGATCGGAATTCAGTACACCGGTCTACCGTTTATCGCTATTGGCCTTGAAACCTATGCTGGTTCTTATAAGGACGCGACCATTGGTGGAGTAACCACTTCGACATCACAAACCGCAAGCCATACTAATTTAACTATCAGCGCCCCATTTAGTTTCTAGTTGAACTTTTAATTTTTCTGGTTTTTGAAAAAGTCCCACATGACGTCGTTGGCAGAAATATCTTCAGAAGGAGATTCCTGCCCGCGACGAACTTTTTTGCCTCCCGGCCAGGAGTGGCCACCGGTTTCGGTTACACAGAGTTGCACTTCACTGTTGTTTTTGCATTCTGAATAGGTTTCGCAAAAGGCTCGAGGTTTTTCAAGGTTACGTTTCGGAATTTTTTCGCAGGCATTGAGAGCATTCCATTTCTGAATAGTATCTGCTACCGAAATAAATTCGGTTACCTTGGATTTATCAGAAAGCGACTTACCCGATCCACCCGTAAATAGAACATGATCATCATTTTTCGCGTGAATATGCAGAATTGAAACGGCTTTTGCTGGTTTGCATTCAGCGGTGTTGTCGGTTCCGGCAACGGCAGCAATAGCCCTGAAGACATTCGGCATTTCACAAGCTAAGCGATACGACATCATTGCACCGTTTGACATTCCGGTCGCAAATATTCTTTTTTGATCCACATTGAGTTGCCGGCTTAAGCTTTCAATTATAGTTTTAATAAAACCCACATCATCAATTTTTTTATCACGCGCATCGCCGCAGCAATGGCCGGCATTCCAGGTAGCGAATTTTCCTGACTTTAATTTGCTGTAACCGTTCGGATAAACCGCTATGAAATTTTCTTTGTCGGCTTTCGGTGAAAGCTTGTAGTAATCCGGCGAGGCCTGAATACTCATGTCGCCACCGCCTCCGTGCAACACCACAACCAACGGGGTGGCCACTTGAGACTTGTAAGCCGTAGGTACGTGTACGATGTAAAAACGCTCAAGGCCGCCATGGTTAACGGCAAAAGTGTAATCTCCGGCTTTCTCGATAACTGTTTCGGGTTTTGTATTGGCCTCAGGAGCGGGCCGAGCTTCTTGTTTTTTTGTCCAGCGCTGTTTAATTTTTTCTCTGAGCCATCCACTTTTCTTTTCTTCCTGCGAATAGCTGAAAGATGAAGCCGTTAAAGTAGAAATCAAAAAAATTGAAATTGGCATTCTGAAAAAAAGATTATACATGGGGAAAACTCCTCGGTATGATTTTTTCAGCAAAGAGGTACAGAATGAAGCTTTTTCTTTTTTTAATTTCACTTGTGACGATCGTCGCCGTTTCAGCGCAAGCCGCTTCAGAAGGCGTACTTCAGTTTAAGCCGATGAGTATCGACGGCAAAGCCGTGAATTTATCTGACTACAGTGGAAAAGTACTTATTATTGTAAATACAGCCTCTCGATGCGGCTATACTCCGCAGTACAATGACTTAGAAAGCGTGTATCTGAAGTATAAAGACAAAGGTCTGGTTGTACTTGGTTTTCCCAGCAACGACTTCGGAGGGCAAGAGCCCGGTAGTAATGAAGAAATCAAACAATTCTGCGATCTTAAAGACGGAAAATATAAAATCAGTTTTCCGATGTTTGCAAAAAGTAACGTAAAGTCAGACCCTAAAAATCCGCTTTTTGCCTTTCTTACAGAAAAGGCCGGCTCTAAAATGACGGGCGATATTAAGTGGAATTTCGAAAAATTTATCATTTCTAAAGAAGGTGAGCTCGTGGCGAGATTTCCGTCAAAAGTTAAACCTGATGCCACTGAAATAATCAGTGTTATCGAAAAAGAATTAGGCCTTCTTAACAAACTCTGATTTAAGGTTCATCGCCCCGATTCCATCAATTTTACACGAAATATTATGGCCGTCGGCACCATCCACCAACCTTATGCTTTTTACTTTAGTGCCGACCTTAACTACCGATGATGAACCTTTGACCTTCAAATCCTTGATCACAGTTACAGAATCACCATCACTGAGTCTATTGCCAAAAGCGTCGCGCACCGACGTATCATGAGCTGGGGTATCGACTTCAATGACAGCGGCAAAAGCGCTCCATTCGTGAGAACATTCCGGACAGATCCAAACATTGGCGTCGCGGTAAATATTTTCAGATTTGCATTTAGGACAAAGTGTTTCGTTTTGCATTTGATCGACCTTTTGTTAAAATAGAGTATGGCAAAAGAGCTGACTAATCTCAATTGGATTGAGGAACTATTACCCGATGGTTATTTGCGCAAGCCCATGTTTGGCGGATTTGCTTATTATTTCGAAAATCGTTTGGTGCTTGTGATGTTCGAAAGCCCCGGAGACCGCAGTTATAAAAGCAAAAAATTCGATTTTGATCTTTGGAACGGCTGTATGTTTCCGGTTGAACGTGAGTTTCACACTTCAATACTTGAAAAATTCGGCTTTCTGATAAATCACCCGGTTCTACCGAAGTGGTTTTACTTGCCTGTCGATACAGAAAACTTCGAACACCACCTTGAATCACTTTTGAAAGAAATCAAACGCCGCAGCCCGAAGTTCGGGGTCATTCCGAAAAGTAAAAAGCCGAAGGCTAAAACCAAGACTGAAAAAATCGACACAAGAAAACCCCGCATGTTTATGGATGAAGGAAATAAAAAATTAAAATAATTTTCGGAGTTAATCACGGGTTTGGATAGCAAAATAAAGTCCGATATTTTGGCGCTTAACCAGCAATAGTACGGAATCCTGATTTTTTGATTTATCCAGTATGTTTTTGAGATCTTTGACGTTTTGTACTTTTTTGTGATTGGCTTCTATAATGACGTCCGTTGGCAGTAGACCGGCAAAGGCCGCGGGGCTGGCTTCATGAATCTTTGTTACAACAGCTCCGCTATCCATATTGAAGTTGTCGACGAATGCTTTGTCTATATTTTCAACGCTGAGGCCGATGCGATCTAAAAAACCTTCTTTTTTCTCACTTAAATTTTCGGTTGACACCGGCTCCTCATTTTCGGCGCCAACTTTAGCAATGAGACTGATTTCGTTTTTATTTCTGATAATCTTGAGGTTGATTCCGGTTCCGGGTGCGCTATTCGAAACTAGGTTTCTTAACTGCGACGAATCACCGATGCTTATTTCATTAAACCGAATAATCACATCACCGGGTTTCAGACCGGCGCGATTCGCCGGCGAATCTGTTTCGACTTCTGAAACAAGCACCCCTGAGTTTTCCTGTAGGTCAAATTGCAAAGCCAGATCGTCGCTCAAATCCTGAATAACGACGCCGAGTCGCCCCCGCAGAATTTTTTCACCTTTGATCAACTTGGGAAGCATGGCTTTAATTAAATTGCTGGGTACTGCGAAACCCACTCCACTGAATTGTCCTGTGCCAGAGGCGGCAATAGCCGTATTTATACCAATAATTTCGCCATTCATATTTACGAGAGGGCCGCCCGAATTGCCCGGATTGATGGCCGCATCGGTTTGAATGAAATCTTCGTAAACCTCAATACCGACGTTAGAGCGGCCGGTTGCACTGACGATTCCCTGTGTGACAGTTTGGGATAATCCGAAAGGCGCACCCACTGCGATAACCAAGTCTCCGACCTTAAGTGAATCAGAATCTCCGAAGGAGATCAGAGGCAAATCTCTGGGAAAGTCTCCAAGCATTTGAATAACAGCAATATCAGTTTTTGGATCGGCCTGTGTAACTCGGGCGCGATAGGTGCGGCGATTATCGAGCTGAACCTTTATTCTGTCGACATTACCGACAACATGGTAGTTGGTGAGAATGTGTCCATTGTTATCTAAGACCATACCCGAGCCCATACCTTTGACAGGCACGCTGTGCTCGCGCTGTTTTCCACGTTGACTGTCCTGATCAATAGGATGTTCGCCGAAAAACTGGCTGAACGTATCATCACCGTACGGAAGCAAAAAATCGTGACTTTTAAATTTAACAACTTTTTCAGAGTAGACGCTGACGACGACGGGGCGAACATGTTTGGCCACTGAAACAAAGGCATTTTCCAGTTCTTTTGCCGAAGCGGTCACTGCCGGATTAAAAGTTGCAGTTTTCATTTCAGACTCGGAGTAAATTTTCCTCGCGGCCAAAAATATTCCGAGACCGATTATCAGAGTAATTGCTGCAAAGATCAGTTTTTTTGATATTCGAGTTTTGTTCACGAGACTGGCCTTCGCAAGTTGCATACCAGTTACGATTTGAGTTTTAATGCTTTACAAATCACTTAAAAGACACACCTTAAAATTAAGGAGCACTTATGTCTCAAACCTATGCCGTCTGTGAAAAATGTGGTCGCACCAATCGAGTCCAGCTCAATACCGATAAAGCCCCGATATGTGGTTCGTGTAAAGCCGAGTTACCGATTCACGGGGCCGTTGTCGAGGGCAGCAACTTCAGCTTACAAACACTCATTAAAAAAAGCCCGCTTCCGGTGGTTGTGGACGTTTGGGCCCCGTGGTGCGGACCCTGCCGTTCGTTTGCTCCGACTTTTGAGTCATTGAGTACAGCTTATGCGGGCAAAGTTGTTTTTGTTAAGCTCAATTCTGACGAAAATCAACAGGCGGCGGGCCAGTTGCAGGTGCGAGGTATTCCCACTATAGTTGTATTTAAAAACGGAAGCGAAGTGGCTCGCCAATCAGGAGCGATGCCCTCGGAAATGTTTACGAAATGGCTCGATGAGAAGTCGAGTTAAAAAGCGACGGTGTTACTTTTTAGTTATCTCGCAGTCATTGCCATAAAAGGCCATTTCAAGCCGATATTCTAAGATATCACTATAGTTCTCTCTGATCGTGAGTCGCACATTCTTTCTTGCGAATTCATAATCCGGAATTTTATCGATACTTTCGGTCGTTGTGAAATAAACGCTTCTTACTTTTACTCCGGAAATTTCTGATTCATCTCTGATTACGCAAGTAAAGAAATTTCCCTCTTCAATTCGGCATTTGTCTTTATCGAATTTAACCGTAAAGAAGTCTCCGAGCTTTCCGAAAAACTCGCCGGATTTTTTAATGTGATCGATATCACTCGGCGTAGCGTTTCCGTTATAAACGGGAGCATAGAGGGGCCCGCCATGATTGATGACCCGCAATTCAATATGATCGGTCTTTTCGGTCAGCAAGAATGATGTGGTGGGAAAGCCATCTGTAATGCATTTGAGATCAGGAAGGGCAAAAGCCCGAATGTTAAAGAATACGATAAAAATGCTGATGAAGACGTTCAATAAAAATTTTTGCAAAGGTCCCCCTTTAAGGTTTGAAAAATTAAAGCATCTAAAAAGCACAAGTTCAAATAATTGATTAAAAAAAAACAGGGCTGTCTAAAATTACATCGCCTGTCGAGCTTCGATACTGCGGGCTCTAAGGTATTGAGTCTCAGTTTGCATGGGTCTTGCAAACATATCATTAGCAGGGGGTTATTCATGAGAAGTGTCGACCGAGAAAGCTTAAAATCGCCTTGCGGCATAGTTTCTGAAAATCGCGTGATTTACGCTTCAATGCTTAACTTTTCACAAAACGGCGTTATGGTCGTTTCAGACTTTCTTTTATCAAAGCAAAAATATGTATCTGTGATGTATCGAAATGAGAAAAACGAAATGGTTCGTCTTCTGACCTATGTCGTTCACAGCGGACGAAGAGGCAATCGATTTTTTTCGGGACTGCTTTTTGTAAAAACCGAATAGGCTAAGTAGGCCGGCTCAGGCACTGGCACCCCTTTTGAATTCTCCGCTACTATGCTAGCGGATCTAAAAAAAAAGGGGAAATAATGAACCTGATTTCATCGATAATCTCACCGATTCAACAATTCGACTTCCTAAAAGTTTTAAAAAACGAGAGACTTCTTGATGAAGTGTATTCGAGGGTTATTAAAAAAGGCACTCTGAATATTATTGATGCCTTCGGAAAAATGCATAAATTTGGCGATGACGGATCACCGTCGGTTACAATTCGCCTGAACGAGGCTTCACTTCATCATAAGCTGGCATTTAATCCACAGCTTTTCATCGGCGAAGCCTACATGGATGGCCAGCTCACTATTGAGCAAGGCACTTTAAAAGACTTTTTTGAAATACTTTTTAGCAACACATGTTCAAAAATTCCTCACGGGTGGCTTCGCACCATGGAGTTTGCAAATTTCCTCGTTCGAAATATGCAACAGGTCAACAACATCGCGAACTCCACGCGAAATGTTAAGCATCATTATGACCTTTCAGGCGATTTTTACGATCTTTTTCTTGATAAAGACAAGCAATACTCGTGCGCCTACTTTACCGAATCAGACCAGACGCTGGAAGAAGCTCAGCAGATGAAGATGCGTCATATAGTGAATAAACTGTTGGTGAATCATAACGATCGAGTGCTCGATATCGGTTGCGGCTGGGGGGGCTTAGCCTGTGAAATTGCAAAAATGACCGGTGCACAGGTTAAGGGTATTACGCTATCTGGAGAACAACTTAAAGTTGCAAGACAGAGGGCAAAAAAAGAAGGAGTATCCAATCTGGTTAAGTTTGAACAGGCTGACTACCGGCAGTTAATGCAAGAAGAAGAAACCTACGATCGCATAGTATCAGTAGGTATGTTTGAACACGTCGGAATCGATCATTACGGCGAATTTTTTCAGAAAATCAACGAACTTCTTGAAGACGACGGTGTCATGCTATTGCACTCGATCGGAAGAGCACAGGGCCCGTCATCAACGAATCCCTGGATCAGAAAGTACATTTTTCCCGGTGGTTATATACCTGCTCTGTCGGAAGTTATTCCGCAAGTGGAAAAAGCCAATCTGCATATTACGGATGTTGAAGTGCTTCGAATGCATTACGCACGCACACTTCAGGAATGGAGATATCGATTTTATGAAAATCTTGAGGATGTACGTAAAATTTATGACAGCCGATTTTGTCGGATGTGGGAGTTTTATTTGACGGGGGCCGAAGCTTCGTTTGAGCATTGGGGTAACATGGTTTTTCACTTACAACTTTCAAAACAGATAACCGCGGTGCCATTGACCCGTGATTATCTTTATTTAAAAGAAGACGGAGTTTAAGCTTGCAAACCCATCACTCGAACATCACTTCACTTCAAGCCGAAGGCATCAACAAAATTTTTGAGCGAGGGCAGCTGGCGCACTTGGGGTGCTACGCCAACAAAGAAGTTTATATTGTTCCGATCACCTATGTTTATCTGGAAGGTTTTCTCTATAGTCATTCGCAGCCGGGAAAAAAAATTAAGATGATGCGAAAACACCCCGACATTTGCATTCAGGTTGAAGAGGTGCAGAACTACTTTCAATGGAAAAGTGCAATTGCTTGGGGTCGCTATGAAGAGCTCGAAGGTGACCAGGCCGCGGCCGCCATGCGGTTGATCATCCGTAAAATCGCTAAGAATATGAACGAGCGTCAGATCTCAGAATTGGAAGTTGATCTCGAAGCCATGCTCGAAACCGCGGTTATTTATCGCATGAGAATAAAAAAAGCCACGGGCCGCTTTGAAACATTCGATTAGTCTACACTTATTCCCTGACTGACGAGTCTGACAAAATCTGAGCTCGTTATGATTCCGACGAGGTGATTTCCCTCGACAACCGGTAAGCAGTTTATTTTGTTTTCAAGCAATATAGTTCCGGCCTCTAGAAGATTCGTGTCGGGGGTGACCGTTTCAGGAGTTTTCGACATTACGCTTCGAACGGTGGCCGTATTCCACGGGTTTTCTATTCGATCTAAAATTTGACCTGGCGGAACTCGAAGCATTGCATTTAAAAGATCTCGATCTGAAATGATGCCCTCAATGTCACCGTCGCGGTTCACGACCGGTAGATGCCGGAAATTATTGTCGGATAAAAGTGCGGTGGCCGTATCGAGACTTTCATTAAGTCCAACTGTCGTCGGGTTTTGGTGCATCACATCTGAGACCCAAACTTGGCCTATCGAATCCAGCACTTTTGAAAGTTCTTGCACAGTGAGATTTTTTTTTCGTGGCTGGTCAAATGCGGATTGCGTTTTCATCAAACAACTCCTTGGTATAAGTAAAGCTAAAAACAGCAATACTTATACCATCAACCGCAATGATGGAGGGCTACTGTCCGATCGGATGCCAAACAGTTTTGTATTCTACAAAACTGATAAGGTGCTCAAGCGAAAGAGGTTCTTTTACAGGGGCAACTATACGCTTCATATTAAGAGCGGCCATGTTACGCAACTCGGCGATCTTATTTTTATCTTTTAGCTGGCAACTTAGAGACTGAATTTCCATGTGAGTTCCGAATTGCTTGTAGAGTTCTTCTGTGCTGCCGGTCAGAAGATTCACAACACCTTTAGGTAAATCAGATGTGGCAAAGACTTCAGCAAGCGGGGCTAAAATTGCGCTGCCTTCAGCACCTAATAAGGTGACCACCGAATTTCCTGATAAAATAATTGCTGCTATCTGCGCCACGACTTCTGAAAGTTCAAATTTAGAACTGCAAATTAATCCAACTAAGCCTACGGCTTCAGTCGAAGTAAAATTATGGTGTGGGCCGTTCACAGGATTTACTGCGCCCATGAGCTGCTGATACTTGTCTGCGAATCCTGAGTAATAAACGAAGCTGTCCACAGCGTCGCTGACTGACTTTTCTGCCTTAACTTTTGAAAGTCCCAAAGTGAGCGTTAATATTTCAACGAACTCCTCTCGTTTGGCTTCAGTCATTTCCGCCATTCGATACAGAATCTGACTTCGATTGTAGGCCGATTTACTTTGCCAACCAGGCTGCGCCCCTTGCGCCGCGGTAACAGCGTTTCTTAAATCTTTTCGCGAAGCCAAGCAGATGTTCGCATAAACAGTTTTGGTTTTATGAATGTAAATCGGCGCGCTTCGGCCCGATTCAGTGCGCGGAAATTCACCGCCGATAAAAAGCTTAATTGTTTTTGCAACTTTCATATTAAACCTCCAAGTAAGGAAGAAGTCCGTGACGTCCGCCTTCGCGGCCCCAGCCGCTTTCATTGTATCCACCAAAAGGTGAAGTAGGGTCGAATTTATTATACGTATTGGCCCAGATAACACCGGCCTTGAGACCTTGAGCTGTCTTGTGAATCTTAGAGCCTTTTTCAGACCAAACACCGGCGGCCAAACCGTAAGGAGTGTCGTTGGCCTTCATTATTGCTTCGCTCACTGTTCTGAAAGTTGAAATGGCAAGAACCGGCCCGAACACTTCAACTCGACTGAGAGAAAACGCAGAAGAAACTTTATTGAAAAAGCAGGGTTTTTGATAATAGCCCTTATTCGGTAGCGCTAAGCTTAAGGGTTCGAAATATTCACCGCCCTCAGATTTTCCGCTTTCAACCAAGCGCCGAATTTTTTGCAGTTCGGTTTTTGAATTAATGGCGCCCACATCGGTATTTTTATCGAGCGGATTTCCCACCCGCAGTTTTTCCATGCGGTTTTTCAACTTATCCACAAAATTTTCCGCAATGGATTCTTCAAGCAATAATCGCGAACCTGCGCAGCAGACATGGCCCTGGTTAAAGAAGATTCCGTTGATGACTCCTTCAACAGCCTGATCAATGGCCGCATCCTCGTAAATGATGTGTGCTGATTTACCACCGAGTTCGAGAGTTAATTTTTTGTCGGTGTCGGCCACGGCTTTTAAAATTATTCGACCCACATCGGTTGAACCGGTGAACGCAATTTTATTTACGTCAGAGTGGGCAACAAGTGCTGAACCGGTTTCGCCAGCACCGGTAACAATATTGACTACGCCATCCGGAAGTCCGGCCTCTTGAAGAATTTCTGCAAGCAGTAAACACGATAATGAAGTTGTTTCTGCGGGTTTTAAAACAACGGTATTGCCGCAGGCTAAAGCCGGAGCAATCTTCCACGCAGCCATTAATAACGGAAAGTTCCAAGGGATGATTTGTCCGACCACGCCGAGCGGTTTCGGCTTTTTTCCAAGTGTGGCATACTGCAGTTTGTCGGCCCAGCCGGCGTAATAGAAAAAGTGCGCGGCCACTAAAGGAATGTCGATGTCGCGCGATTCACGAATGGGTTTTCCGTTATCAAGAGTTTCAAGCACAGCCAATTCACGAGCCCGTTCCTGAATAATACGTGCAATACGAAATAAATACTTTCCGCGCTCTTTGCCTGAAAGTTTTGACCAGACTCCGGTGTAGGCCTTGCGTGCGGCCTGTACGGCTTTATCGACGTCTTTGGCATTGGCTTCGGCAATTTCGGCTAAATTTTCTTCAGTAGCCGGATTAACAGTCGCGAAGTATTTACCGCTTGATGGTTCAATCCATTTGCCGTTAATAAATAATTTATTTCGCGGCGAAATTTTTACGATATCGGTGGCTTCAATCGACGGGGCGTAGTCAAAAGTGTCTGACGGGCCTTTGTCGGTTAAGCTTTTATCCTGAGCTGATTTGTTCTGTTGAGTTGTCTGCATATATTCCTCTAATTCAGAGTTCTAATCTATTGAAAATGCTTTGTCGTAGTAATAATTTCCGGTGAGTTCTTTATAAATCTGCTTAAGCAAGTCGTTAACTAAGGCGCTGGCGCCAAAACGAAACAGGTCTGGGGTGAGCCATTCGTGCCCTAAGGTTTCATTGACCATGCAAAGATAATGAATGGCCTGTTTGGCTGTTCGGATGCCTCCGGCCGGTTTCATACCGATTTTTTTTCCGGTTTTTTTGTAATGATCGGCAATCGCCTGCAACATGACAAGAGTAACCGGTAATGTGGCCGCTGGCGTGATTTTTCCGGTTGAGGTTTTAATGAAATCAGCACCCGCCTCGATGGCTATATCTGAGGCCAGTCGCACGTGATCATACGAACCAAGTTCGCCGGTTTCTAAAATAACTTTTAAATGAGCCTCGCCACAGGCCCGTTTGATTTCAACGATTTCGTCAAAAACGTCCTGGTATCGCCCTGATAAAAATGCACCGCGATTAATAACCATATCAATTTCAGTAGCGCCTTTTTCAACTGCAAAACGCGTGTCTTCAATTTTTACTTCTAAAGGCGCCTGTCCTGAGGGAAACGCAGTGGCCACTGAGGCTATGCCGATGGAAGTTCCGGCCAATGCCTTAACGGCGACGGGCACCATCGAAGGGTAAACACAGACGGCTGCAACCGATGGAATAGATTGAAGATTCTTTTTAGCCAGATGGCTTTCGATCAAATCAGGAGGGACCGGATATCTTGCTTTTGCGCACATCTGTTGTACCCGGCCCGGAGTATCAGAACCTTCAAGAGTGGTTAAATCGCACATGCTTAAAGCCAAATACAGGGCGGTCAGTTTTGAATCTTTTTTAATGCTTCTTTTTGTAAAAAAATCGGCTCGTTCATGCGCGCCCACTTCATCAACCGGTACAGCTAAAATAGCAACAGAACTTCCGTTTTCTCTTTGAATAGAAATAGTTCTCATTAGGCACGTCCTTTACGGTCCTCAGAAGTACCTCAGAGCGCCCATTTTTGCAAGAGACCTGCGCAGCTGATTTCTCAGGGGTTCGGTGAATTTTGTTCGAGGGATCTTAGCTTTTCAACTTGCTGGTCATAGAGCTTTTGTGCCTGATCCAGTTGCTGCCCCAGTGGGATGAGACTTGATTTCGTCTGTCGATAAGTGGTTTGTAGTCGCAGAATTTCAGACCTCAATGTAAAAATTTCTCTCTGAATAGCGCTTTGTTCATTGGCCAGGTCGGCTATTTGTTCCTGGTTGAGTCTATTCAACTGCTGACTTTGATTCAATAGTTCAGAAGAAATGTTAATGCGCTCGGTTTTAAGAAAATCTAATTGCTGCTGCTGAATAGCGAGGGTGGTCTGAAGTTTGTTAACCAAATCCTGTTGGTAGCTTGTCAGAGTAAATCCTGAATTAGTCCAATAATAAATTTGTTGTTTGGTTTGCGTTAAATCGCGCTCAAGTTGGCTGATCTGAGGCTCGACCTGATCTCTGGCCAGTTGGGCTGCATTGTTCTGTAAACGCGATGTGGAAAGCGCACTCTGATTAATGTCTTGTTCTGAGTTTTTCAGCATCTGAAGAACATCGCGCGAGTTCTGAATTCGCAAGTGATAATCGGCGATTTGACCCGGTAGGTTGGTGGTCATTTGTTGATTTTGCAGTTCGTATTGCGCTTTCATGCTATCTAAATTGCTTTTCTGTAATTCGAGAATTTGCCGCGCCTGCATTATTTCTTCGTTTTGAACATCTTCGCAGCCCAAGAACATGGTGCCTAAAAAAAACATATATACTAGGCAAAATATTTTAATTTTCATAACCCGATCTATATTGAAGTTGTAATAGGTTGCAGTTCTTTAGGCAAAAAAAACAGCTCCATTTTTTTGTTGGTTTTTTTCTTCGTTTTCACAAGTTGGCTTCGTATTATTTCTGCCAATTCATCCAACGAGACAACTCCCGAGAAAACCAGATCGTCAAAACTAAGAATTCCGATACATTTGTTTTTCCCTGACGTACTTGCTTTAATTACCGGTAATCTGCGGATTCCGAAATGCTGCATGAGGTGAGTGGCCTCAATGAGACTTCGATTTTCACCGATGTAAATAAGATCCGACTTAACCAAATCGCCGATCTTATCTGAGGCGCCCATCCGAGCACCTATTCCGCGACAAGCGATGTCTCGGTCGGTGACGAGGCCGGTTATTTGACCTTTGCCGTCAGAAACCAAGGCGCATCCCACATTTCGATTTTCCATGGCCTTTGCAGCCTCAAAGAGGCTTGCACTCATTTTAAGAACCAAAACTTTTTTGTAAGCTAATGACTTTAACGTCACCATAATACCCCCGAATTCAATACGCTGTGGATGAGCTCATAAACTGCAGATTATGTGCCTGAACTGATCGAAAAATAAGCGATTTCATAGGGTAATTCTAACTAAGCGGGGCATTTGTAAGTTTTCTAAATGCCAGCAAATTGTTTAATTTTATAAGGGTAATCAAGTAGAGTTCCGCAGTCGTCAAAGACGGGGAATTTATGAAAAACTTAAAAACAGGTTTGTTGTTCTGTAGTTTATTTTTGAGCGGTCTTACATTTTCAGGTTGTTCTGAAAAAAACGAACGGGCAGGAATTGATCCGCAAAAAAATGTGAAGGCAGCCACAGATATGGAATTGTCTTTCGATAAAGCCGCAGCCTCGGATTTGTCCGTAGATAAAGCGCATGTTGTAATTAAAAAATCGGCGCTGGCAAAAGAATTTTTGCTTTCTGTTAATTTACTTTCACAAACGCCTACTCCGATGTTTTCATCATTGCAGAGTCGGGTGGTCAGTTTTGTTTTGCGAGATGGAAAAGTCTATTTACTCGACGTTACTAAAAACAATAACGTTGGCAATAATCAAAATATTTCGCAGGCCTTGTTAATTGCAGAGTTCAATGTACTTAGTGAAACTGAAAAAAATCTTGAAATAGATTTTAATTCAGGTATGAGTCAGATTTTCGTTGGTGGCGACATGTTCGGTTCGGACGATCCGGGCTTTAACGGGGCTGATTTTAAATTAAATAAACTCGATGTGCGACTCAGTTATCTCGATGAAGTCACTTTAAACCAGTCCGCACTTTTTATTCGGCAAGTGGCCCAAGTTGAAGGTGCTGATTCGGCAACGGCTGTTGAGGTTCGTTATCAGATTAAACCCTATAATCCAGATCCGGGGTTTGTTCCCCGTCAATCTCCGGGCTTTGATAAAGTCGGTTTTTTTGAAGCCAACCCGCTGTTACTTTTTGATGGTTCAAGTCGCGTTTATGCGATGAAATGGAATGAAAAAAAGTCGATTCAATTTGCAATCTCTGCCAACACGCCGATGAAATACCGCAAATTAATCCGAAGTGCTTTACTATACTGGAATAAAATATTGGGGGAAAATGCCGTTGAAGTCGTTCAGCTACAGGATAGCTCCCTGACCGCACCTCATTTTGATCTTAATATAATTCAGTGGGCCGATTGGGATGCGGCCGGTTACGCGTTTGC
Source organism: Pseudobdellovibrio sp. (assembly GCA_043769795.1). Classification (GTDB taxonomy): domain Bacteria; phylum Bdellovibrionota; class Bdellovibrionia; order Bdellovibrionales; family Bdellovibrionaceae; genus Pseudobdellovibrio. Next base: position 23,784 of record JAYVIY010000428.1, read on the forward strand.
CGATGCTCATGTCGACCCTCGCTCGGGAGAAGTAACCAGTGCGCAGATTTTTTTACCTTCAGCTTTTTTCATCGCAAATGTTCCAAAACGCCTGCGACTGCTCGGTACAGCCCGAAAAAAAATCAGTCTTTACGGTTTTAAATCGGCTCGCCTCTGCAACCGCGATGTTCTCAAAGATCTTGCGGGCCGTGAACAGTCTGAAGAAGCCACCCCCCGAGCCATGGAAAAAGCAGTTTTCGATTATGTTTACGAGACCGTGGCGCATGAGCTTGGTCACGTGCTCGGCCTAAGGCACAATTTTGCCGGGAGTCTTGCAGCAAACTATGACTATAAAGACCGTAAGAAATTGATATTAAGCTATTACAAAAATGAGAAAGCACCTGAAGGCATTGTGGCATCGAACTCGGTGATGGACTATTCAAGATTTGAAGAAAGCAGCTGGAACGGAGACCTCCTGCAAAATGGTGCCAAGGCTTTGGCCTACGACGAAATGGCGATTAATTTCTTGTATAAAAACTCAAGCTTGCCGAAAGTACGGCCTTTCTTCTGTACTGATTCAGATATTCAAACCTACGCAGACTGCAATATGAGTGATGCCGGACGTTCAATCGTATCAGGGGCTTCGGGTGCACATCTTTTTAATTTTGATTCTTTAGCTGCAATATTAGTCAATGTTTACATTAAACAATCAAAAGAGGCGGAAGAGAAAGCTCAGATATTGATACCAGTTGCAGACGTTGACTTGAATGCCGCAAAGATGGCAGAAAGTCTATCCATTGATCTGGCTAAGCTTGTTTCACTTTTATCTGACAAGACAAAATTGATCGCCATTCGTTCTCAATTTCAGCCGGTTATCAGTACAATGCTGCCGCAAATCGAAACGGCCGAAAAAAACTATCTGGCTGCTGAAATTCATAGACTAGGCGGTCTTGAAAATTTACTGAGCATTCGGCCTGAAAATTTTGAAAGTGAACTCAGTACTAACTTTGGTGCCTTGCTTGAAATTCCGAAATACAATTCAGGCACCAGAGCTGACGGAAGCCGCTACAGTTTTTCAATTTCAGAAAAAGAAACGATGAAAACTCAAGTGGGTCTCTTTGCGAAACAGATGCATGAAGAATTAGTTCTGAATGAAATAAAGATTTTAAGCGGTGTGGCTTACAGTTTTGAAGAAACCTACGGACAAACGCCGAAAGAGGCAAATATTAGTTGGGCCGATTCTGAAAGCAGCGCTGAATTTTCTCCGGTCGTACTGAAAAAATTTGCAGAATACGCTTTGGACCGAAGCGGGAAAAAGCTGATGTCAGAAATTATTTTAAAAGACGGAACTAAAAAAACAGTTGAACTGCCTTTGTATCGCTATTCGCAACAAATCAGAAATTCGGCAGTTAATCTGCTTTTAAGCCATCATCAAGCCGTTGATTTCAATTTTTTTGAAAAACAAAAAGCCATAGGGCTAGTTGAAAAAGAAATTTCGTTATTGGGCGAAGTCGACAAACTGGATATGTCGTCGCTCGACCGAAACGTGCTGAAGTGGTATTTGAATAACAAAAAAATTCAGTCTGCACTGAGTGAATAAGGCGAAGAATGAATTTTTTAAGGCTGCATGATTTTTTATTGGGCGTACTTTTTGAAGATGATGAAATCATCGCAATTGATAAACCTTACGGAATCAATAGCCACACCAATGAATCTAAAGTTGGGAATGCCGATTTTATTCAGGACGGGTTAATCGAAATATTCGAAAGACAGCTGGGGCAAAGACTTTATATCGTGCACCGCCTGGATCAAACCACAACCGGCGTGATTATTTTTGCAAAAACCCCCATTGCTGCAAAAAAATATGCAGCTTTCTTTTTTGCGCGAGAAGTAAAAAAAACTTATTGGTTCGTTACTGCATCCAAATCAAAAGCTGAAGATTTTGTAATTGATCAGTCGATTTTACACAAAGCTAAAGATCTTCAAGCAAAAACTGTTTTTCATCGGCTTAAAAAAAATAGTCACTTTGAACTCTGGCAGGCAAATCCACTGACCGGGCGTAACCATCAGATCAGAATTCACGCGAAAGCCGCTGAAATTTCGATACTCGGCGATGAAAAGTATGGCGGGGCTGAATACGCATTTCTGTGCCTGCATAATCATCGAATCGAATTTCCGAACGGTGTGGTTATTGAATCACAGGCGCCGCTTTTTTTTGAAGATCTTGAAATACTAGAGAATCGTTTACTTGCAAAGGCGCTTTTCGAAAGTGATCGACGGCTGAGACTGTTTAAGTCAGAACAGGCCGACCAATGCTTTAGACTTGTACACAGCAAAGAACTTGGTTTTACCCTCGATCAGCTAGGCCGTAAGCTCGTGCTTTCGTGCTACAGCGAAAACTGGACAGCAGAACTTTTCAAAACGTTTACGGCTTATTCACAAATTCTTATGAAACCCATTTATGTGCGAATGATGCATAACCGAGGCAAAGACCCGCTCAATAAATCACAACTGTTTATCAGCCCCAATCAGAACGAGCTTTCTGAGAGCAGCTGGATCGCAAAAGAAAATACCATACAGTACGAGATGCGATCTGATTCGGGCCAGTCATTTGGCCTTTTTCTCGATCAACGACTGCAACGCAATTGGGTGCTAGGCAATGCCAAGGGTCGCAGTGTGCTGAATCTGTTTTCGTACACTTGCGGCTTCAGCGTCGCCGCGGCGCTAGGTGGTGCCACGCAGGTGACTTCAGTAGACACCAACAAGAATGTTCTCAACTGGGGGCGAAAAAATTTCGAGGTCAATAACCTCGACCCGGCCAACTATAGATTTTTGCTCCGCGACAGCCTAGATTTTCTCGAGTCCAGTCTTAAGAAGAATATTAAATATGACCTGATTATCTGCGACCCACCTTCGTTTTCGCGAAACGAAAAGGGTGTTTTTAAGATTGAAACCAGCCTTGAGTCGCTTTTAAGTCACTGCCTTCAGTGTCTGAACGAAAATGGAGATCTGCTATTTTCCACGAATTTTGAAGAATTCTATATTGATGACATCCGAAAAATTATTCTAAAAGTGAAAGCCACGCTTGAATTGAAGAATTTGCTTATATACAATATTCACTCTGCGCTTGATTTTGAACTGACTGGCAAGGCACCGATTCTTAAATCATTTTTGATTAAAGTCAGGTCGAAGCCAATAAACGAAGAAATTATGAAAACCGAACAAGTTATTTCTGAACTGGACGAGAATTGAAACAGGCAATTTTAGGAATCGGAGTAGGCAAAAATGAGTAATATTTATAACACAAAATTTCTTGTTGTTGATGATTTCGCGACGACCAGAAAAATTGTGCTCAATCTTTTATATGAAATGGGTTTTAATAATGTTATTCAGGCCGGTGATGGCGCCACTGCGTTTCAATTATTAACTGAACAATACAATAACAATGAGCCCGTCGGATTTATTATTTCTGATTGGAACATGCCCGATATGACGGGTATTGATTTTCTGAAGAAGTGCCGCAAAGAAAAACAATTCAGAGACCTACCCTTTTTGATGTTAACTGTTGAGAGTGACGCCGAAAAAGTTTTTGAAGCCAAGGTTGCAGGCACGACCGATTACTTACTGAAGCCATTTGATCAAGAGATGTTAAAAAGCAAAATTTCGAGTTATCTAAGCCCGCCTGAAAAAATCGACTTTTTAAAGGCCGGAATCACAAAAAAGCTCAGATAAGCTCTAGACTGGAGCTTGGTAACTCTCACAGATTAAGCTGCGTTGGTTTTTTTGCAGGACTTCTTAAGGTAGAATCTGGTGACCTCAATAGCAATTGCCGGCAGGAAGGGCAATAGCCAGAAAATGTAATGATTGGTAAATAAATAATTTTCTAACAAATCCAATTTTTCAATCATGGTTTTATATTTACCACATGGATCCTTCTTTGCAACCATTTCAGTCCATCTAAAAACTGTGCAGTTTTTGGAAAAAAAGCTCCTACTTTTTTCATATAAGCTCGATAGGGCTCACCAAGGTTTTTAATAAGACGTTTTTCCTCATAATACCCACCAATAACCATATAGAAAAAGAACAAGACCACATGAACGCTTCGATTTACGTCTATTGATTGTTTTAAAAATAACATGATGAAAAAAACTCCCATCATCATCGGATGGCGGACGATCTTGTAAACACCTTTGGCCTCGAACCGATTGACACCCGATAGTTGCATCGCTACTGATTCGGAGTTCTTTTTAAGAAGAAGTCGTGTTCCTTGCCAAAATTGTTTGAATCCCCAAAATTCAAAATAATTGAGCTGTACACAAGAAAAAGAAAATACAATATAACCAAAGGTTTTCAGACATATCCGCATATCATAAAATTCCTGAGGATATGTAAAAATAATTCGCTTCGCTATTGGCACTGTTTTCTCCGGAAATAAATTATGTATTCCATAATAATAAATAATAAAGCTAAGAACGACGTAAACAAGCCGCCAATAGTATTCAACAAAAAATGAAGATGTAATCTTAGTTAGCCAATTTTTAAATACCTCATGAGCACAGAGAGAATGATAAAAGGCAAAAACAAGATAGATTGAAACAAAGGGTAAATACTCTTGAAGAAATTCAGACAAAAAACTCACTCCTTTCATGATTGCATAATTCTGGCAGGGGATCTCGCAAATAAACTTCTGATCCAATGAGGGTTATTACGTGACAGTGCAAATGTCAAATTGACGTGAACAGCTCCCCAAATGTAAATTTGCCGGTTCAAATGATGCTCCATTGTTATTTGTGGAAAAAGACCAGCCTCAGGAGTAATTAAAAAAAATAAAATTGTAAAAACAACGGATGCCAATAGATATTTAGAGTTAAAGTGAACCTGGTCACCACTCATCTTCCAGAAGGGGTGAAATATCCAAAGAAATAAGTGGTAAAATACAAATTGAACATAGGTGATTTTCCATGCGAAAAGCAAAGAACCTATAACTACCACAATATTAACAGCTTCAAACAAAATTAGATCCTTGTATTGATTTTTATCGAACAACTCACGGAAATAATATGCAGAATAAGCAAAAATAAATAATGAGAACAACAAGAAGGCCTCCAGTAAACCCACGGGAATGTGCCAAATGGGCGGGATTGTTCTTAAAATAACCAGATAAGAGGCAAGATTAAAAAGGAAGCGGGATAAAATGAAATGCCCGATTTTTTTATTCGATTTTACATTATGAAGGCTCAAGTAGGTGTCATTCAGCGCGTGGTGAACTCCAAAAAAAAGGATAATATTGGGAAGACCATAAAAGGGGTAAGAGGCCGAAAGCAAAACCAAGAATAAAAAAAAGGGCCAGGATTTTTTATTTTTTACGATCTCAACAAGTTGATGCTTAGAGGAGTAAAATGAAAGTACGAAGTGACAGAATAAAATAGCAAAATAGGCAGAAAAAAATAATTTTGCGCTCATAAACTGGTAGATCAAAAAAACTGATCCGACGCTCATCAAACGAATTATAGAATAATAGGGCATGCCAATATTATAAAGTTTGATTATTTAAAATGTCATTACAATTTATGAACTAGCTCTTGCCGTGGCAATTCATGCCCACCGCGGCCATCATCGATCACCGTCAACTCTCTGCCTACAGAAATTTCGGAGATAGAGGTCTGACATTTCACAACTATTGATCTTTCAAATGGCGCTAAAATGGAATTATTGATAAAATTAAATCCCTCGATATAAACACTGTATTTGTTGTTAAATCCAATGGACTCCATAATCTGCCTAGACTCAGTTTTATCACCGCAAGTCACTTTTACAAAGGGGCGAACCCAGGCTTGTGTCCAACCACTGATAAGCCACTCTGACGCTACCGATAAAGTAGCGCCGCGTATATTCACCTTGAGCTCAGGCATTTTTGGATTAGAATCATCAATATCTACAAACACTCCGGTCGTGCAAAAACTTTCATGGCCAGGACATTCATTCCAATAGAAAAGAAACGATTTTTCAGCCAATTTTACGGTTCCGGGGAAGTTCTTTAGATTGGCAAAGACCTTATCCTCTGGAATTTTTTGATAGGGATAGCCTACGTTTTGAAAATGTAAAGAAAATTGCATTTTATCCATTACAAAATAAGGGACTATCAACAGGCGAGGATCATCGCTCGGCAGATTTTTTTCAAGAAGAATCCAATTTTCTCTTAGGCCGACTTTAAGGTCCTCTGGAATGGATTGATCTAACAGCCAACTTTTTACATTGAACAAATTATTGTTGTTCTTAATAAATGAATCTTTGTCTGTCGCGACAAAAAAGCCATCTGGCATTTTATCGGGAATCATATCTGGCTTGTTGTTTTCAGAATAGTTTTGGTAAATCAGTCGCAAATCCATTTCTTTCATAGTGTTTACAAAAAATATCTTCCTTCTGGCCTCTTCAAAAAACCACCCAGTATTATTATAAATGACCCGTGATATTTTGTTTGTCTGAGAGATGCTCAGGAAATTAAACTTAAAGCTGGGCAGTGCGGCCATACTAAAATTTTGAGTAAAAATTAAAGCCCCGGTGGCTATAAATGAAAAAAAATACACATCGAATATCTTTTGCTTTTTCAGTACTCTTGAGAACACATAGGGCAACAATAGTAAAAAGCCAAAAAAACAAGTTATTTGATTGTGTGAACTTATCGGAAACCCCTTGTTAAAGAACAAAAAGACGAATGATATCAACAGTAGAAGGATCAACAAAAAATTGTATTTGTGTATTTGAAATTTAAATGACGGTTGCGCAAAATATAAGGCGAAAAAAAATAGTGTTCCAATAAATAATGGAGAAATGTATCGAGTTCCAATGGGATTAAAATACACGTAAAGCAGAATCGGCAAAGAGAATAAAATGCAAATAGACAGAATTTTTTGCGTCTCTGCCAAAGAAACTTCCCATGAACTTAGCAAATCAATCTCTTTATTTTCTATTTTTAAGCCCGATGGAACATGAGCTAAACACAATGAAATAATTGGTAACGGTATAAAATAAAGGAAAATAAAAAATACATGGGCCCAGTAATTATCCACCTGATGTTGCAAAAATGGTTTTATCATATACATCAGAGACGGTAACGCGAATAGAATACTTCCAGATGTGGCCGGGGGCGGAACTCCTATTTGAATTCCAAAAGCAAGAAGTCCTTTCCAAATAAAAAAAGGTGAAAGTGGTATTAAAAATACAACCAAACCTTTCAAGAAAGGTTTTTTTTCGATTCTTTCTAAGCCGAGAGTGGGGGCCGTCATTTGAATAAAAAGTGCAGCAACTAGTAAAATTATAATTGAAAAGTGAACTTGAATACCCAATGCAATAATCAGGTTAGTTAAACTCCAAGCTCGGGCCCGATGGCGATATCGCGAGGAAAAACTAAGAAAAATTCCAACATAGGCTAATACCACGAATAAAAAGATAAAGCTGCTGTTGAAGAAGTGTGAGTAGTTAGAAATTATCGGATATGAAAACGAAAAAATGGCTGTGGCGAACCAACCACTTTTGTCGTCAAATCGACTCAAAAAAAACCAAATAAACGCAGCTGTCAGGGCTGTCAATGTCGCTAACAAATACCAGGTGCCCATCCAACCAAAACCCAGCTTTATCGGAATGGACAACAGAAAATAATAAAAACCACCAAACAGGTTCCCCCCTCCTGTTGTTTCTGGACCATAAAATATTGGCAATCCTGTGGAAAAATCCGTGGCTCTCTCGATATCTCTCACTTGAAATACAAATAAACGAGAAGTTGGCCAAAGTCTTTCAAACCAAATGTAATTACATACGAAAACAAGTAAAAATGTAAGCCCATCAGACAAGGTGGAACGATTGAGATTCTTCAAGCTACCCCTATCATTGACTCAATATAACAATGCGACAAGAAAATATTCATTTATAGAATCGAATAATACAAGCAAGAAATTTGTCAGTAGGAACTTTTTAGAACCACAACTAAAATGTGCCCTGTCGAATTTAAGACAACTCCATCAGATATTAGAAAAAATGGTGACCCCACCCTGAATTGAACAGGGATCATACGTTTAGGAAACGTGTGCTCTATCCAATTGAGCTATGAGGTCAGTGTAAGACAAACTAAAAACTATTCTAGTTTTGAGAACTTTTGAAAAGCCGGTCTTTGAGTAATAGCATCAAGCCAGCCATTAATATTTTTGTAACCCGATATATCCATCTGAATGGCCGAAGTCAGTGAAACCACCGAAGCCATATTTAAGTCAGCCACAGTAAAGCTGTCTGAAGCCAAATATTTACGGGTGCTGAGCGCTTTGTCTAAGATTGCAAATAGTGGTGGGCAAACAATTTGAGATCTTTCGATCAGGCCCAGATCACGACGGTCTTCAGGTACGAAAACTTTTTGTATGAAAATGTCGATAATTGGTTTTTGTAATTCGAGCATCGCCCAAAAATTCCATTGCTGGACTAAGCCGCGGATTTCAGGGGTGTTGCCGAGAAGTTCCGGTGCATATTTATCTGCTAAGTAAGTATTGATGGCCGCAGACTCCCAGATCGTAAAGGTTCCATCAACAAGGCATGGAATTTTACCGTTCGGGTTTATTTTTGTGTAACTTTCGCTTTTGTGTTCTTTTTCGCGCATATTGATTGAAACGCGTTCGTAAGGCAGAGCTAACTCTTCGAGCATCCAAAAAACACGACCGGCACTAGATCTAGGTGAACCATATATTTTTATCATCAGAAGGTTTTGCCACAACAAAAAGCAGATGTCATTTTAAAAATGCGGCAAAGCCCACTATTCGTAATCGTATTCGTCGTCGTATTCCAGGGTATTTTTTTTGTCGATTTTAGACATTTTTCCCCGATTTGCGGGGTATTTTTCTAAGTGCTTTTGTTGCAACATTTCGAGCAGTTTCTTAACTTCTGCCAACTCCGGGATGGCGTTCAGGTCACTTTCAGAAAGTTTTGCATATTGCACCGGGATCTTCACTTCAACAACGGTTTCGTCGGGAGCATAAACGTTAAACGACTTGTTATCTTTTAAGCGAATTAAAACTATATTTTTGTCGAGAGTGATCTGAATATCGATCTTTTCACCGGGCTTATCGGGGTGGTTGAGCTTAATACTATATGAGGTTCTTTCATATTTTGTCTGCGCCAGCATGTTTTCGACTTTCATGGCAGGGGTCGTATAAAGGGCGTCGAAATAGGCTTCAAATTTTTCAACATCAGCATGCTTTGTCGGGTTGAGCTCTTTCAGTCGGGCAATAAGGCCGGTTTTGTAATCAAAATATTTATCAGTTACGAGCTTATCGATATCTTTATCTAAGATCAGCAATCGGGGTTTGAACACCACGTTGTCAAATTCGGGATGTTGTATCTTGAGTTCGAGCCACGAGCGGTCAGCCAGCTTCTCACTCACCATCAAATTTTTCCATTTGGTATCGGTTAACTCACGCGTAAAGTATTTTCGAAATCTGATTTTTGCAGATAATTCTTTTCCGTTCTGAATGAATTTACCGATGCTCATGTAACGCGTCGAGGTGATGTTGGCGAAGCCCTCAAGTGGTTTATCGCGATTTTTAAAGCGCTCGCGAAAATAATTTTCGAGCACCGGCAGATAAGAGTCGAAATCAAGAGTTTTAACTACGTATTTTACTTCTTGGCGAAGCGAGGTGGTATCGGTTTGACCATTTTGAAAGGCGCGCACCGATTTACTGACTCGGTCATCGGTGTGAAAAAGTAACTTGCACATAATCGGTGCCGCTGTGGCTCGAAGCCCAGCGAGTACTATCAAACTAATTAAAAAAAAGTTTTTAATTGAGTTTTTCACGATTCAATTTTGTACCACGTCTTTGAATTTTTTCGAAATTTCTTTAGTGGTCATGATAATCAGATCTTCGTGCTCAGCAATGGCGTCGATGTAAGCCTTGTCGGCTGACTTTGAATGCACGCTTCCAAGATAGGCTGCAAAAAAATTCGAATACTTCTGGAGTAACTGCGTGCTCTGCTTTTCGATTTCGAGTTTTTTGAGCGGATTGAAGATTTTCTGGCGCACTA
>JAYVIY010000429.1:0-6722 GCA_043769795.1 Pseudobdellovibrio sp.
CCACGATTTAAACCCTGCGCTTGGACGGCTTGTTCGCTCGCCTTCAGTTCGGCGCGGAGCGTATCCACCGCCGGTGTTGTCATCGCGTCTTGTCGGACGATCGCCTTCAGTTTTTGCACGGGGAACATATCCACCACCAGAATCGTCACGACGCGGAGGTCGATCTCCGAAATCATCACGGCGTGCCGGACGGTCGCCGTCAGATCGTCTTGGAGGGCGATCATTGCCGCCGCCGAAACCGAAAGAGCGTCGCGGTCCGCGATCACCGCCACCACGGCTGTAACCACCTTCACGTGGGCCTGAACGGTCGCGCCCTACAGGGCCGCGCTCACGCGATCCGTATTCCTGCATCTCACGAGGTACAACGCCGTCGCCGACGAAGTCCATAGATGTGTCGCGATTTTCAAAAATATCCGGATGCTCAGAAACTAAAAGACGCTTTAAGAACTCTTCAACTGTAAAATCAAACTGAAATAATTCTTTCAGTTCAGTCATTTTGCGATCTAAGAATTTTCCTGCACGATAGTAAGTATCATCACTTTCGACCTGATTCATTCCTGCAATAACGTCTTTAACACGGTAAACATTCAGTTCATCATTAGACGGCGCAACACCTTTGGTCATCGTCGCTTTAGTCACTTGCTGAATGCGTTTTAAAGTTCTGATTTCATGCGGAGCAACGATTGATAATGCCAAACCTTTTTTACCAGCTCGGCCCGTACGGCCGATGCGATGAGTGTAGCTTTCCACTTCACGAGGCAAAGAAAAATTAATGACGTGAGTTAAATCGTTGATATCAAGACCGCGTGCTGCCACGTCGGTTGCTACCAGAATCTTTACGCGGCCTGATCTGAAATCTTTAAGGATATAATCACGCTCACGCTGTGGACGATCTCCGTGAATACAATCCACTTTGAACGCTTTACGCTTTAACCACTCAGTAATTTCAGTGACCTCACGCTTTGTCTGACAGAATATCAAACCGTAAAACTCAGGGTTCATGTAAAGAACAGACGATAACATCTGTAATTTACGATCGGGAAATATTGTGTAGTAAATTTGTTCGATCTGAGGCTTTTCAGACTCTTGCTTATTAATTTCAATTTTATCATAATCCGGCAGATATCTAGAAACCACCCGTCTGATTTCCGGAGACATTGTTGCTGAGAATAACCATTTACGTTTGTTTTCATCTTCGCCAATGGCGCCGAGAATTTTTTCTAAGTCGTCCTGAAAACCCATTGAAATCATTTCATCGGCTTCATCAAGAATTAAAGTCTGAACATCGTTCAGCTTAAGAACTTTACGGTCAACCAGATCACATAAACGTCCCGGGGTACCGACAACGATATGCACACCGCGCTTAAGTGCGGTGATCTGACGATCATAAGAAGATCCACCGAATACGGTTAATGTCGTTAAACCTTTCCATTTTGCCATCTTTTGAATTTGCGCTTCAACCTGAGTGGCTAATTCACGCGTCGGACACATAACCAGGGCCTGTACTGTTTTAGAAGAAGCATTAATAGTTTCAACAAGTGGAATACCAAATGCGCCGGTTTTACCGGTTCCGGTTGCAGCTAAACCTACAAAGTCTTTTTCGCGCGCAAGCAATAATGGAATCGCCTGCTTTTGAATTGCAGTAGGAGTGGTAAATTTCATTTCAGCTAAAGATTTTAAAACTTCTTTAGAAAGATTCCAGGTTTCAAATGCGTTTTCAGGGCTTGTTTCAATTGTGTCTGAATCGTTGTCTAGATCGATTTCGGTAGGTTCAGTTGACGTTGCTTCAATAGACGAATCGTCCATATGGTTTTCCATGGCTTTCCTTTTTTATACCTTCTAGAGGTAATGTTATGTAGTGGCACCCTAGCCAATACATAAAAGTTAAGGCCATGAGTGCAATTTACCCAAACAGTCCAAACGACCGTTAAAATTAATTGAAACATGTTAGTACCTAAAAACCGCTCTAATAGCAATGCTATTTCGCAGCCCCTCTCACGATAAAGGCTATGACCATGTACAAAATACTTCATTTTAGTTTGATAGGCCTCTATTCGTTGAATCAGTAAACTTATTTTACTATAAAATCCGAAAACAAGGTGGTTCCATAATGAAACTTCTATTAACGATTTTGCTTTTATCAATTAATTCTCATGCTCTTTCAAATTCCATTGCGGCCGAAGATAAAGGCTGGCAATCAAATGTTTTCCTTACTATTCCCTCTTTTGACGACAGTAACGACAAAGTTAACGGGTACTGTAATGGCACCCTCATCGACGCCACCACCCTGATTTCTGCGGCTCATTGCTTTGTTCGCAGTGAAGTTCTGACCGGAAAAAAAATGATGATCGAAGTGGGTGAGTACCGCTACATCGACAAAAACGGTGTTAAAGTAAAAATCGGATACAAGCACATGATCCACCATGAAACTTCGGTTAAAATCCGCTTTCTGCCGGGAGTTAATCCGAACGCAACCGGAAGTGTGCCGCCCGAGCTCGATATCGTTGTCGTAAAGCTTGATGCCCCGGTGAACGTGCCGACCGATTTCGCCTTTGCGCCGCTTTGGAATTCAAGCTTACCTCAGCTCTCTGTTGCAAATTCAAAGCTGACTATTGTTTCAATTAATGTGGAAGAGACCATCTCGCATATGGACACAAAGCAAATGGCCATGCTCAATAAGTTTACCCAAGGTCGATTCAATATCGAGTCGACCTCAACCTCAAGAGTAGCTCCCGGAGACAGCGGCGCGCCAGTTTTTGCCGTAATTAACGGTAAAACCTATTTAATCGGAGTGGTTAAAGGCATCGTGCAGACGTTTGGATCGGTTCGCGATATTTTCGTAACGCTTCAGGGACGCCTGCCACTCAACTAAAGATTTCTGCGGTACTGACCGCCGACCTCGTAAAGCGCCTGCGACATCTGAAACAACGAACAGTGTCGCGACGCTGAAAGCAGGGCTTCAAAAACATTGGCCCCGCTTAAGGCCGCCATCTTCAAATTTTTTATTTCAATTTCGGCCTGACTCTGATGGCTCTTCTGAAAATCCGTAACACTTTTTAGTTGATAGTTTTTTTCTTCCTGAGAAGCCCGCGCTAATTCAATTTTCGGTGGAACGTAATCAGCGGCAATGGTTTTCGGATTAATAAACGTATTCACACCGATAATCGGAAGAGTACCGTCATGTTTCTGGTGTTCGTAAAACATCGACTCTTCCTGAATTTTAGAGCGTTGGTACTGGGTTTCCATGGCACCGAGAACACCGCCCCGCTCATTAATACGTTTAAATTCTTCAAGCACAGCTTCTTCAACCAGTTCAGTGAGCTCTTCGATAAAGTAACTGCCTTGAGTCGGATTTTCGTTTTTCGTCATCCCGAATTCTCGGTTAATGATCATTTGTATGGCCATTGCTCTTCTGACTGAGTCTTCAGTTGGAGTTGTGATGGCTTCATCAAACGCGTTGGTATGAAGAGAATTGCAATTATCATAAATTGCCAGCAAGGCCTGAAGCGTGGTGCGAATATCATTAAAATCGATCTCTTGGGCGTGCAACGAGCGGCCCGACGTCTGAATGTGGTATTTTAATTTTTGCGAGCGATCATTGGCCTTATAAAGTTCTTTCATCGCAACCGCCCAGATTCTTCTGGCAACGCGGCCCAGAACTGCATATTCCGGATCTAAACCATTACTGAAAAAGAACGAAAGGTTCGGTGCAAAATCATCAATTTTTAAACCTCGCGAAAGATAATATTCTACAAAAGTAAAACCATTAGAAAGTGTAAAGGCCAATTGACTGATCGGATTAGCTCCGGCCTCCGCAATATGATATCCCGAAATACTTACAGAATAAAAATTCTTAATATTGTTTTTAGTAAAATACTCCTGAATGTCACCCATCATCTTCAGTGCAAAGTTGATCGAAAAAATACAGGTGTTCTGCCCTTGATCTTCCTTCAGAATGTCGGCCTGTACGGTACCGCGAACCTGCTGGATCGTTTTTTTTGCGGTTTCACTCCACTCGGCCTGAGTCAGGCTGCGCTTAAGTTCTAACTCTCTTTTTGCCACTTGTTGATCAATGGCCGTATTGAAATAGAATGCCAGTATCATGGGTGCCGGCCCGTTGATCGTCATACTGACTGAAGTATTCACGTTAACTAAATCAAATCCCTCGTAAAGTTTTTTCATATCGTCAAGCGTGCAGATACTCACTCCGGACTCACCGACTTTTCCGAAAATATCGGGGCGCCGGTCAGGGTCTTGTCCGTAGAGTGTAACCGAATCGAAAGCGGTTGAAAGCCTGTGCGCTTTCTCACCTTTGCACAAATAATGAAAGCGACGGTTCGTGCGCTCCGGGGTGCCTTCGCCTGCAAACATACGCTTGGGGTCTTCGTCAGCCCGCTTCAACTGAAAAACGCCGGCAGTGTAAGGAAATTCTCCCGGAATATTTTCCATTTTTAAAAATTTAAATCGGTCACCCCAATCGTTCAATTTTGGTAACACCACTTTTCGAATTTTTGTGCCGCTCAGAGAAGTGCTGACGAGCTTTTGTCTAATTTCAGTATCGCGAACCCTGAATACAAGTTCGTCCTGAGCATAGGTGCGCTGCAGCTGATCCCAATTTTCAAGAGCTTTAATCTCCTGAGCTTCAAAATCTTTTTTATACTCGTGACTGAACTGCTCGATCGTTTTGGTTTCTAGTTTAAGATCTTTTGAAATCTTATGTAACGCCCCTAATTTAGAAGCGTTTTCAGCAAGTTCATTAACTCGGGCTTTGTATTTTCGATTGGTCGAAACAATTTCTGCCAGATAATTCTGGCGTTCTGCCGGAATGATAATATGTTCCTCAGCCGAAAGTACTTTTTTTCTGAATTCAGCATCAACCGGAGCTAAAGCTTTCCGATCAGCCAGCACGTCAGCAATGGCAAAAAACAATTGGTTTACTCCGCCATCATTAAACTGACTGGCTTGAGTTAAAAAAACCGGAACTTTAACTTCTGAATCAAAAATTTTTCGTGATCTCTTATATTGTTTGGTAACGTCTCTCAATGCATCTTGCGCCCCACGACGATCGGCTTTGTTAACTGCGACGAAATCTGCAAAATCTATCATGTCGATTTTTTCAAGTTGAGACTGAGCTCCGAAATCTGAAGTCATTACATACATCGAAAGGTCACTCACTTCGGTGATGGCCATGTTGCCCTGACCTATTCCCGAGGTTTCAGCAATGATGAGATCAAAATCCATAGCTTTCATAAATTTAAGAATTTCAGGCAAGGTGTTCGCAATTTCTTTTCCAGATCCACGCGACGCCACCGAGCGCATATAAATATTCGGTCTCGATAAAGAATTCATCCTGATCCGGTCACCTAATAGCGACCCCCCAGTTTTTCTCTTCGATGGATCAACGCAGACAATTCCGATTTTTTTCTCGGGAAAAGCATTTAAAAATCGCTGAGCAAGTTCATCAATGAGCGAAGACTTTCCGGCGCCACCGGTACCGGTAATACCAATAACCGGCGAAGTATTGGCTTTTCTCAAAAATGGAGTCAAGCCGAATGCATCTGCCGTAATGTTTGCTTTACCGTTTTCTATTGCGGTCAGAGCAGTTCCTAACTCAACTGAGTAAACCGCATCAGTGATCTTAGATTTTGTTTCAGTCGATTTTTTGGCCTCGAGCAGGTCAAAGTCACAGCCCTCAATGATCATTTTGATCATTCCCTCAAGGCCGAGCTTACGCCCGTCATCCGGATGAAAGATCTGAGCTATTCCATAGGCTTCGAGTTCGCGCTTTTCTTCATGAACAATAACTCCGCCGCCACCGCCATATATTTTTACATAACTGGCGCCGGCTTCGTTGAGTAAGTCACGAAGGTACTTAAAATACTCAATATGTCCGCCCTGGTAGGAAGAAATACAAACGCCCTGCGCACCCTCTTGCAATACGGCTTTAACTACGTCCTGCACCGAGCGGTTGTGCCCGAGATGTATCACTTCAGCGCCGAGATCCTGCAGAATACGCCTGATAATATTAATACTTGCATCATGGCCGTCAAAAAGAGAAGCGGCCGTAATTATTCGAATCGGATTTTTTATTTTATCACTCATTAAAATTTACTCCCCGGTAAAAACCGGTTTTCTTTTTTCCATAAACGCCGAAATACCTTCTCTGGTATCATCCGATATAAACAATCCACTGAAAATTTCAGCTTCGTTTTCTAAGGCCGGTTCTGTTTCAAAGTCAAAAGCCTGATTAATTGATTTCTTAGCTGCGGCCACCGCAAGTGGCGATCGCGACAAGATCATTTCAAGTTTCTTTAAAACTGCAGCCATGAGCTCACTTTGTGGCAGAACTTGATTGACCAGCCCCATAGACAGCGCCTGAGTTGCCGTGATCATTTCTCCGGAAAAAGTCAGTTCTCGGGCTTTACGAATTCCGACCGCGCGGGTCAGTCTAACGGTTCCGCCGAAACCCGGAATTAAACCGAGACTTACTTCGGGCAAACCGAATTTTGCATTTTCGCTGGCAAAAATAAAATCGCAGGCTAAGGCTAATTCTAAACCGCCCCCGAGCGCAAAGCCATTAACAGCGGCCACCACCGGTATTTTTAGAAGATTCGCCTCATGAAAAATACTTTGTCCGCGTTTTGCAAACTGTAAAGCTTGCTCTTCGCTCATGCCGGTCATTTCTTTAATATCGGCTCCGGCAACAAAGGATTTTTCTCCGG
>JAYVIY010000430.1:0-2465 GCA_043769795.1 Pseudobdellovibrio sp.
ATTCACGGCTACGCGAACTACGTCGAGCTCAGCAATTTCGTCACGGTCTTCAATTTGGAAGAAAAAGAATTTGCTGGTGCATTTGACCTGTTTTTTACAAAAGTAAAAACAACTTTGGGTCTTGAGTTAAAATTAAAATTAAGCCACATGATTACGGCTGAAGAAATATCTCAGTTGGTACTGACTGCACAAACACAAAAATTGTTAAACTCTAAATTTACACAGAAGAGTCTCGACTCTTTGTTTAAAGCGCTTTTGCAAAATATTTTGAATAAACCCGAAGACCGACTTGCTAAAAAAATACTGCCGGGTATTAACTCTTTGGCCCTGCAGATTGTTTCAGAGGAAATGGGGCTGTGGATTGAGAACCAGAAAATAATTTCAGAGTTGTTCGCGAATAAGAGTGAATATGTAAAAGTTGATTTGGTATCGGAACTGGCCCGAAAAGCAAAAACGGTGGGCGGCTCTGAATTACATAAAGTCGTAAGCGCCCCCGGACTGATGAATTTCAATGAAAAGGGATTTCTGAAAATATTGACCGAGAGCAACGGGCTTTATCACGTGAAAGACCTGAACAATACGAATTTAAGCAGAAGTTTTTCGCGGGTCGTGATACGTGCCTACGCGAACGACCTAGAACGAGTGAACAAACTTTCAGGGGTCTTACTCGAAGAAGTGCAATTCGGCTACGACCAATTGAAAGACTTTGTCGTAAGCCTAGACCTAGTTGATCCATCGAATACGGTGTTTATTTCATCTCGCTTCAGAGAAGCAAATTTATTTCTTGCGGTTTCAAACGGTGATAGCATAGGCAGTTTTGAAGAAGTAAATCATTTGTTGCTCCACATTCTTTCCGGAATTCAGCGGGCCGAAAGCCTTAAAACCATTTCGATGGAAAAGTGTCTTAAAGTATCAAATGATATTCAGTCAAAAAACGAATTGGGGCAGAATTGCTTACTTGATCTCTATTATAATGAAGAGAATTCTTTTGCTGAGCTTCCGGGCTTTGCAAAAATGAAAACAGAAAAAGACGAAAAAGGTGAACTGAAGTTAAGCCCAGAGCAGAATAAAACTTATTACTTAAGTCTTTTAAAAGCCGCAGGCTATGTTTCTAACGACACTTTACCTGACGATCAGCGCACCGTAGCTTTAGGAGATGCTAGTCTATTTCCACATGTGGTTCAGTATGTTGAAATGATTTATTTCTCTCACGATGCGAATAAAGACGGGTATCTGCAGAAAAATGAAGCGATCAAGGCCTTTCCGATATTTAATGAAGTAATGAAACCGGTACAGAAGCAATTTAGTCTTGAGGATAAAGACATGGTCGGATTGTTTATCTGGTTATTAAAAAAGGGCACGGTCTTTCCGATTAACAATATGAAAAAATTTGCCAAAGACCATGAGTGCAATCTAAACAATGATTCTAAAACCTGTACTCAGGACTGGACGATCAACGCCAGTCGCATAGATATCGGAAAGATATTTAACTTAATTGCGCTGCTCACAAAGCCACCGGCACCGACTCCGCCACCGTCAAGCCCAACACCTGCGCCGCCCTAGTGTTGTTTCGGAAGTGATTGCAGTATTTGTTTATTCTGTTGTTCGATGCGACCCAGTTGAACTTTTATCGATTTAATTTCAGCAGTCAGGGCCTCGAGATCAGCGCTGTCAGCGCTTGTACTCTCAGCAGAGGTTGAGCCTGAATCGGCTAATTCATGTTTAATATAATTCTCAGATTTTGAAACCATGGCTGTATAGGTTTCTTTGGCTTTAGCAAGACTGTTTATGTATTCACGGGCCTGCGAAATTGTGGGCGGAAACCGGCCCGAATGAATGCTAATAAAAGAAAAAAACATAACTACAGAAAGAAACAGACTTGAGAGAACAGTGCTGAGTGTTTTAAGAAAAAAATTTTTCATATTTGAGGCGCTTAAAATTTATTTTTAAACATCATCGATTCAACCGGAATTGATGACTTAGAATTATATTTTGCACTGGCTTTTTTATTATAAAGATTATTGATTTCGCCACTGACGACAAAATAAATCAATTGTCCGATCGGCATTCCAGCATAGACCCTGACTGGTTGCTTAACTGATATTTCTAAAGTCCAATGATTACAAAAACCTACATCGCCTTTTCCAGCCGTGGCATGAATATCGATTCCTAAGCGCCCAACGCTTGATTTTCCTTCGAGAAAAGGAACATGAGCATGGGTTTCCGTGTATTCAGCAGTTACGCCCAAATAAAATCTATCGGGCATAAGAACAAAGCCTTCTTCAGGAATTTCAAAAGTTTTTATTTTGTTGTGGACGCGGGCGTCGAGTACGTCTGACTCATAAAGCGCGAGGGTGCTTCCCAGATGAACGTCATAGGAATTGGTGCCGAGGCACGATAAATTAAAGGGCTCAACTTTAATGAGCCCTTTTTCGATATGATTTAATATTTCTTTATCGGTAAGA
>JAYVIY010000431.1:0-6713 GCA_043769795.1 Pseudobdellovibrio sp.
CCGGCAAAGCGCCACCTTTGGGTAAAACCAAAATATCCGGATGCTCAGTATTGAGTTCATTTCCGGAAATATAGAGCTCCTCAAACATTTTTTCACCAGGACGCAGCCCCGTAAACTTAATTTCAACTTCACTTAAAGACCGACCCATCAGTTTTACAAGATTTTCTGCAATATCGATGATCTTTACGGGCTCACCCATTCTAAGAACATTGATATCTCCGGGTTTTGAAATCGAGGCCGCTTTAAGTACCAAACTAACTGCTTCGTCGATCAACATAAAATAGCGAGTGATATCTTTATGAGTAATGGTCAGTGCCTGTCCGGCCTCGATTTGCTTTTTCAACATCGGAATGAGGCTTCCACTGCTACCCAATACATTTCCGAACCTCACCGAACAGTAGACTTTTCCGGTTCTATTGGCCGACATCGAGGTCATCATTTCGCAAATTCGTTTGGTCGCACCCATAATACCTGCGGGATTTACAGCTTTATCAGTTGAAACCAGAACAAAATTCTGAACATCGAACTTTTCGCAAAAAGAAAGAAGTTGATATGTACCATGAATATTATTAAGAATCGAAGAATAGGGATTGGATTCAACCAAATGAACATGTTTATAAGCCGCTGCATGCAGCACAATTTCCGGCCGGTAAGTCTCAAAAATATCACTCAAACAACTTTTATCGCAAACGTCGACCAGAGCCGGCACTATTTTCTCTTCGTAATTGGAAAACAATTTTAATTCCTGATCGATTGCATACAAATTATACTCAGAATGATCTAAAATGACGAGCTTCGCAGGATCAAAGCTTAAAACCTGACGAACGATCTCACTGCCAATAGAACCACCGGCACCCGTAACCAACACACGACGCCCCTTAATCATTTCGCGAGTCGAATTAATATCAATCGCATGCGGCGGCCTGATTAAAAGATCTTTAAGTTCAATTTCACGAAGTTCAGATTTGTATTCTTGATCGCCAATTAAGATCAGCGGCTTAATTTTGAACTGAGAACACGCCGACAGTAACTGCCGCAAAAATTCAGAATCAGGATTAGGAAAGCCAACAACAATCTGCTTTACTTCAAGATCAACAATCAAGCCCTTAATAGCGCTCATCCCACCAAAAACTGTATACCCCGAAATGCTCTTGCCAATTTTTGAAGGATTATCATCCAAAAAACCGACCACGTGAAGTTTTAGATTTTTATCCGCGATCAGACGTTTCAGCACGCCTTGACCCGAAGCCCCAGCGCCATAAATCAGGGTCTTCTCGCCGAACTTACTTAAGATCTGGCTGTTTTTGTATTCGTGCAATAAACGCTTAGATAAGCGAATGCCTGTCAGCGCACTCAGCAGCAAAAAAGCATCAATAAAGAAAATCGAGCGAGGCACAATGCCGAGCTGAAACAAATACGTCAGACAAATAATAACAACCGAAGAACCGGCAATAGCCTTACCCAGTTTGAAAGCATCTACGGCACTGACGTAGCGCCAAATAATATTATAAGTTTCGAAGTAGGCAAAAAATAAACCGCGCGAAACAATCACCACCGGCAAAATGTTCAGCAAGTCGGGCAAATACTGTTTCGCGTCTTCAGGATTAACCCTTAAAAACAACGAAATGTAAAACGTTAATCCACTGAGGAGTAAATCCGTCAACAAATGCCGAATATTAATTTTTTTCAACTTAGCCAGCATATTTATCCCTTAATGTTTAATACCTTTAGACTGCAATACCCTAAATACCGTCAGCACCAAAATTTTAAAATCCAGCAGAAGGTCACCCTTTTCGAGGTACTCGCGATCATATTCAACTTTTTGAGCGATCGGCAGTTCATCCCGGCCGTTCACTTGCGCCCAGCCTGTTACGCCGGGCCTTAGCTTCTCAACCCCGTACTTCGTTCGCAGTGCAATCAGATCGTCCTGATTAAAAAGCGCGGGCCTAGGTCCCACCAAGCTCATGTCTCCGCGTAGAACCGAAAAAAGTTGCGGCAGCTCATCCAAACTGGTTTTGCGCAGAACGCGCCCGACCGGCGTAATAAAATTTTCTGAATCACTTATTAAGTGAGTGGCAATCTGTGGAGCATGGATAAACATGCTGCGAAATTTTGGCATCAGAAACAAATTATTTTTCAAACCTACACGTCGCGACCAATGAATCGCAGGCCCCGCCGACGTCGCTTTTACAAGTAGCGCAATCAGTGCCAGCGGCACAATCAGAACAAAAAGCAGAATGATTGATACCACAATATCAAAGGCGCGTTTAATCATTGATTTTTCGACCACACCGTACGGTTAATGTAATTAACATAACTTAAAATAATTTTTACAACTTTTTCAGAAACATTGTCGGTATCGAAATCAACAACAAGTTCCGGTTTTTTCATGCTGGTAACAACTTCAACTGATTTGATCACATCCGTAGCTGCAAGCCCCGACATGATCAAAATACCCTGATCCATTCCTTCCGGGCGTTCGTGCGCTTGGCGGATCATTACGGCGGGCACTCCCAGCAGTGAACCCTCTTCGGTAATCGTACCACTGTCAGAAATAACGCAATAAGCATTTTTCTGAAGCTGAATAAAATCACTGAACCCGAAAGGTTTCATAAACTCAATCAGCGGATTAAAATCTTTTTTCGTCAAAGCTTCAAGTTTCTTGCGCGTCCGCGGATGCGTCGATACCAAAATACGGAACTTAAACTTTTCAGCCAGTTTATTTAAGGTATTTAAGAAATCATTGAAGTTCTGCTCGCTATCAACATTTTCCTCGCGATGAGCTGAAACAATAAAAAATTCTGATTTTTTAAGCTTTAGTTCTTCAAGAACTTTCGAGCGCGCAATTTTTTCCGAATAGTAATTTAAAACCTCTTTCATACAAGAGCCGGTCTTAATAATTTTTTCAGCGGGTATTCCTTCAGCAATCAGGTAACGCCTGGCATGTTCAGTTAACGGCATGTTAATATCGCTTAAGTGATCCACGATCTTGCGGTTTAATTCTTCAGGTACACGCTGGTCAAAACACCGGTTACCGGCTTCCATATGAAAAATCGGGATTCGGCGTTTTTTCGCCGCAATGACTGAGAGGCACGAATTCGTGTCGCCATAAAGTAAAACGGCGTCGGGCTTTTGTTCAGCAAAAAGACGATCGGCCTTAACGAGAACGTTCGCGATCGTTTCAATTGCCGTTTCTCCGGCCGACTCAAGATAAAAATCTGGCTTTCTTATTTCAAGATCTTTAAAAAAAACTTCATTCAATTCATAATCATAGTTCTGACCGGTATGCACTAAAACATGTTCAGTATGTTTATCAAGTGCCACTATCACGCGACTGAGTTTAATGATTTCCGGACGGGTTCCGACTATCGTCATGACTTTCATATCTAAATCCTTTCGTTGCCTATCTTAAAAGTTCGCCTTCTGATTTAGACAGATCAGAATTAACATCGAGCAAATTATTTTTCTTTAAAAGTTCAAGCGTACCAGCAAAATCCAGCACCTGATCATCTGACGAATATTCTTTTGTTAACGCCACTTTTTTAGTTTCGAGATTCTGCGCAAGTTCAGGCAACATGCTCTGAATCACGTAGTATTCGCCTCGGGCCACGACGTAAGGCGCTTCTTCATCTGAAACCATTATTTCATACAACTTCTCACCCGGACGAATACCGGTGTTTTTAATTTCAATTTTACGATCGCCGATCAAAGCCTTTGCAACATCTGTCATATGACTTGAAGGCGCACGCGGAATATAAATTTCGCCGGCTTTACCTGTCTGAAGTGCCGCAAACACAGTGTCGACGGCCTGATTCAGCGACAACAAAAATCGTGTCATGCGAGCATCGGTAATTGTCACTGGCCCGCCATTGCGGATCTGTTCATGAAATAGCGGAATGACCGAACCGCGCGAAGCCAGCACGTTGCCATAGCGCACGCATAAAAATCGAGTTTTAGGATTCAGTACATTGCCAGAAATGAAAATTCGTTCTTGAATGGCTTTGGTCATTCCCATTGTATTAACGGGCTTGCACGCTTTATCGGTGCTAATGCCAATCACGGTATCCACCTTAAAGCCGTGTTCTTGAATAGCTTGCACAATGTTAGCCGCGCCTGTGCAGTTTGTAAGAACCGCTTGATGTGGGAAATATTCACACGAAGGCACTTGTTTAAGCGCTGCTGCATTCACTACAATATCGGCATCGCGCACGGCAGAGCAAACATCTGAATAATTTCTTACGTCACCAATTCGAAATTCAAGAGTATTTAAAAAATTTCGATACATGATTTCGTCAGTGGCATTTTTGTTGTGCAGGTATGATACCCGCATATCATGTTGTTTGCCTTCATCACGAGACATCACGATAATTTTTTTCGGCACGCCGAGTTCTCCGGAGAGAACTCGTTTTACAAACGTCTTACCCATTGATCCGGTGCCGCCCGTTACCAATATTGTCTTATTTTGAAAATACATTATGCCTACTTTGCAAGCTTGCAGTTACTACCCGTTATTTTTAAAAAAATCCTTAACTAATTCATCTACCATTTTTGGCCATTCGGGGCAATTAAACCCGATGGCTTTATGCAATTTTTCAGAGCTTAAAATTTTCGAAGTTGCGAAAGTTTCGTCTTCAACAATTTCCAGATTCAAATGATACGCCTGATTGATAAGTTTGAGTAAATCCAGTTTAGAAATGGGCTTTGAGCTGACCTGATAAATACCTGTCAGTTTAATAGGCAGCATAAGCAACTTATGCACGAGTTCGGCCATTGCATTTGTGGTTACACCTGAATAAATCGCTTTTGAAAAACCTTTAACTTGGCCGTTTTTTTGCGAAAGCGCCCATTCGAGCAATTCGGTTTTCCCGAAAAGCTCACGTCCGATCAAACTGCCTCTAAGAGTTAAAGCGTTTGGCCCGGTCACCTCACCGGCAGCTTTGGTTTTTCCGTAAGTATCGGTTGCCGATTTTGGACTGTCCTCGGTGTAGGGGCCATCTTTGCCTGAAAACACACAATCGGTGCTGAAGTGAACAAGGTAGGCCTTGTTCTTCGTTACCCAGGCATTCAGTTTTTGCGGAAAATCCGAGTTGATCTTCCAGGCATAATCAAAATTTTTGATCTCAGGTTTTCGTAAAGTAATACCAACGCAATTAAGCACAACATCCGGTTTTACTTCATCGAGTAACGCCAGTACTTTTTCAGTTTCTGCAACATCAATGCGGTCGATGATCTCATTTACAGCGAATAATTTAAATTTCTCGTAGTCTGAGGGCTTTCGGAACAAGGTTCCATAAACCTCATGGCCGCGGCCTTTTAAAAGCTGAAACATTTTATGGCCGATCATCCCGCCTGCGCCGAATATCAATATTTTCATGCCTGAGTCCATTTCGCGGTTTCAAGAATACTTTCAATTTTAGAAACAACTTTTCCGCGTTCAAAATTCTCATTAAAGTATTTTACGCCGTTTTTTCCCATTGCCTCACGCTCATCATTTGCAAGGTTTATTAGTTTTAACACTTTAGCCGCAAGCACACTCGGCTGAGATGCCGGCGCACACAATCCAGCCCCCGCCAATTCAATAATCCGCGCACCTTCGCCGCTAAGACTCCCAATAATCGGGATGCCTGCAGACATATAGGCCTGAACTTTTGCGGGTATGGTCAAATTAAAAATGGGCTCGTCGGTTAAAGAAACATACAATGCATTGCAAGTTTTGAAAAACGGCAGCATTTCACCGTAAGGTTTTCGACCAACGGTAAAAATATGAGCTTCTAGCTTTCGATTTTTGATTTCATCCTCAAGCCAGAGTTTTTCACTGCCATCACCTGCAATGATCCACTTAATTTCTTTATGTTCTTTTAACATTTCTGCTGTAGTGAGCAGCGTGCGCATGTCCTGCGCTTTTCCGATATTTCCGGCAAACCCGATTTTAAAACCTTCTGGCAAGTCATTGACCCAAGCAGGGATATCGGTGCTGCTTTCAAAAGGATCTGCCCAATTCGGCACATAACTGATCTTATTCGTAGTGCCACCCCAATCGAGAATGCTAGCTTTAAAAGCTTCCGATTGCAGCAGAAGGTGATCGCATCGTTTGTAAATATAAGTTACGAGTTTTCCCACAAGCTCAATTGCCTTTTCTGACTTGATCGCGCCCACCGCACTTATACTTTCAGGCCAGAGATCCTGCACCCAGAAAACGAGAGGTTTTTTCGAAAGCCACCTTGCGAAAATAGCCGGTAGACAGGCTGTCACCGGTGAAGGCGCATAGCAGAAGATCACATCAAATTCTGCTTTCAAAAAAAGTAACTTAAAGCAGCCACCGACCACAAACGAGAAGTAGTTAAATGCTAGCCTGACAAAACCCTTACCTCGCGGAAGCAGAAAGGCTCGATGAACTGTAGCGCCATGATAGTTTTCGTTCCAAGGCCCACTCAATAACGAATAGCCACTAAAAAAAGAGCCCGCCGGATAGTTCGGCAGACCGGTCAAAACCTCAACTTGATGGCCACGCTTGGTCAACTCGCTGACCAAGCCATTTATAATAAATGATTCCGGCCAGAAATATTGGGTTACTACTAAAATGCGCATAATATAATCTGAGCTTTTTTTTATAACAATTCAACAATTTTAGTGCCACAATTGAGAGATGAAGTACTTAATCACTGGAGCCAACGGCTTCTTAGGAAAGCACCTTTGCAAGTACCTTGAAACTC
>JAYVIY010000432.1:0-2460 GCA_043769795.1 Pseudobdellovibrio sp.
CGGAATGACCGAGCTTCATCAGCTCGATCCGGATTTGGTCTGTTACGGGAAGATTATCGGCGGCGGGTTTCCGGTGGGGTGTTATGCCGGAAAAGTCGAATATATGAATTACGTGGCGCCGATCGGTAATGTCTATCAGGCCGGAACTCTGAGCGCCAATCCAGTAGGAATGGTCGCGGGCCTAGCTACACTGAAAAAACTAAAAGAAGAGAATATTTACACAAAACTTTCTGAAAAAACCGGCTATCTGGCAAAACGACTCAACAGTCTTTTTGCGGAGACTAACGCAGGTTTAAGATGCACGCATTTTCAATCCTTGTTCTGGATGCATTCTGAAACCGTGTCGCCCATTCGTTCGATAGCAGAAATTCCGCAAAATCAAGCCGCCTTATTCAAGTCGCTATTTTTGAAAGCGCTTGATCTTAATTTGTACCTGGCTCCGAATGCCTATGAAGTGGGGTTTATGTCAGCCGCCCATTCAACTGAAGTGCTGGATGAAACGATTTACATTCTAGAACGAATCCTAAAAGGCTGACACCACAATGAAAATTAACTCTTCGAAACCTCATCTGAAGCTGATTTTACTAAGTCTCTGGCTTCTTTTTACTTCGGCCATGGTCATTTGGTGGTGGATGCATGCCATTACAGATTTCAACATTGCCATAGAAAGTATTGAGGCCACCGAAAAACACCGACGTATGATGACCTGGGAGGGCTCAGCTTTTTTAGCCGCCATTCTGTTTGCGGCCTATTCATTATGGATTTTTATTAAGCGAGATATCCTTCGCCATAATCAGCTTAAAATATTTTTCAGCAATTTCAGTCACGATATTAAAACTTCAATCACCCGCCTTCGTTTGCAATCAGAAGTTTTACAAGATCAAAAGGAATTCGCTGGCGACGAAAAATTAAAACAGCTCATCCGCGACATTTCAAGGCTTGATTTACAACTTGAGAACTCACTTTATATTTCGCAGGATCACAACTTCAATGTTTACCCTGAAAATGTTTTAATCTCTGAGTTGATCCGCTCAGTAAAAAATGATTTTTCTGAGATCGAGATCTACTTAACCCAAGATGCCCGCGTGCTAGCTGACCGCAGACTGTTTATCTGTGTTTTAAGAAATTTTATCAATAATTCAGTCGTGCACGGCGCGGCCACCGAAATACGAATCAGCGTCAGTCAAAACTCAGAAGTTATCGAATTGCTGGTAACAGATAACGGAGAAGGTTCTAAATCCGACTCGAAAGGATTCGGCATCGGACTTGAAATCTGCAGACAACTCCTATTAAAAATGAATGGTAGTTTTAGCGTGACCTCTAAATCTCCACTTTTTAAGGTTTTAATTAAGATTCCGGGTGCTTTAACATGAGAAAAATTATGATCGTTGAAGACGACCGCGTGCTCGGAAAGCTTCTGAGTGAAAAGCTCAGTGAAACTTTTGAAGTGACTTTAAGTACTGACAAGGCCTCAGCGCTAGCCCGACTGAAAAGCGAAAGCCCCCCTGATCTGGTGATCTTAGACGTAGGTCTTCCTGATGGTAACGGCTTTGAAATCGCTGAATATATAAAGTCCGTTCAAAGTCCTGCTGCAATTATCTTTCTTACAGCGCAGGCCGATGCTAACTCGAGACTTAAGGGCTATGAAACCGGAGCCGACGAATTTATCCCGAAACCCTTTCATCTTAAAGAACTCCTTATAAAAATTCAGCATATTTTTGATTTGCATCCGATCAAAAATGAATTGGTCCTTGAAAATTGTGTCATCAATTTTACTGAACTCTGCCTTAAAAAAAGTGACGGTTCAATCGAGTACCCTGCAGCCAATGATCTTAAAGTGCTGCAGTTTCTGATTATACAAAGCCCAAAAGTAGTCAGCCGAGATGAAATTCTTAATTACATCTGGGGTGTAGATAAAACAATTAATCACCGTACCGTCGATAACACCATAGTCAGGCTTAAAAAGCTCTTAGGTAGCGAAAGCGAAGGCTTTATTCGAAGTGTGCGCAGCGTGGGCTACCAGTGGCTACAGAAAAAGGAAATCTAATGAATACTTTATTTCAGAACGCTTTAAAAAATAAAAATACTCAAACGCCGCCAATTTGGTTTATGCGACAGGCCGGAAGGTATCATCAGCATTATCAAAAGCTCAAAGAAAAATACACATTTATGCAGCTCTGCAAGCAACCAGAGCTAGCTGCTGAAGTTACTCTTGGCCCGATTCTAGACTTTGATTTCGATGTGGCGATTATTTTCAGTGATTTACTTTTTCCGCTCGAAGCTATGGGCTTGGGGTTGAACTACGAAAACGGCGGACCCGAACTTAAGATTCATCTGAATGACGAAAACGTTCTTAAGGTTCGTACCGATGGCTATTTAGAAAAACTAAATTTTCAAAAACTAGCCCTTCAAGCTTGCCGCGAAATTTTACCAAAAAGCAAAAGTTTAATTGGTTTTGTC
>JAYVIY010000433.1:0-33774 GCA_043769795.1 Pseudobdellovibrio sp.
GTATCGTTGTAATCTGTTTCAACAACTTTACCATCTGCACCTGCAGTGAAGTTCTTTCCTTTTTCAAAATTCGCTGCAATTGCTGGGTGACCCGCGTCGATTCCTGTATCTAAAACAAGAACCCGTGAATTAACTCCTGCACCTGATTGAGCCCAAGCATCTCCTGCATTCACTGCAAGAATACCCCAAGGAGTTGCATCACCAGCTTTAAATTCAGGAACAGTACCGAAATCGACCGGTGCCGTTGTCGGTTGTTGGCTACGACGGGCTTTTTCAAATACATTTACATTTACACGTGAAATCTTAAAACCATTTACTGGCTTAGGTGACGGAATAAAAGTTTCAGCTTCAATGTATTCAACTTCTGGGTGATTCTTTAATCGGTTAATTAAATTCATGTTTTTTGTTTTTAAAACAATTGCATGAACATTTCCTAACGACTTCTGCATATCAGAATTCGTTGATTCCATGCTGAAATAAGACTCCATGGCCTTAAAACCTTGTTCACTTTTAAATTGAACGAGATAACGATCCTTGGCCTGTGCAAAACTAGCTAGCAAAATCAGTGGTGCTATTAAAAATGCTAATTTCATAATTCCCTCTTTCCTTAGGTAATTTTTTAAAATTCATTAGACGTAGTGTCCAACGCAGAGGATTCAAACCCATATTGGAACCAAAATCAAAATTATTTTTAGTTGAAATTTCAAGAACTTAGCAAAGTTAAGAAAAGTGAAAACGTCTGTCAAAGCCAGGGGGTTCCAAAGTGGGTCCAGATCAAAAATAAAGGCCAACTAGCGATATAAATAATCAAACTTTAAGTTAATTATAAGAAAATCTTATGGGAAAAACCATTTAGTAAGCAGAATTTATTTATATTGTAATGCCATGAGTCATAAAAAGTTCTATAAATATTACTTAAAATCTCGCGCCATCACGGTTTTGCGGCCGTCTGCTTTTGCGTTCAGAATGGCCTTATCGCACTGAATTCGAATGAGATCTGAGATGATCTGATTAACATCTTCAGAAGTATTAAATTCGCTGACGTCCCGAATGTATTGTTTCATTTTTGAAACCACGACAAGCACTTCATTGCTCATTGATGATTTCTTTATCGAAGCCGGAGTTGAGGCTGCAGGATTTCCGCTGATGATAATTCTTTTCGGAGCTTCATTCTGTTGTTGAAACGCAGTCGAGGGAGATAGTTTTTCAATTGCACCGGCGTCACGGTGTTTTGCTCCGGGCAAATGAACTTCCCAGCAATTGACTGAGCAAAAAACATAACCTGTTCGAATTCCGGTGCAGGTTGAAACACTGCACTCATAATATTTAGTTTTAAAGCCGATATCCTTCTTACAGGAACTGCATTTACGCCAATAATTATCTATTTGATTCATATTAAAAGCTTATTCCAGATAACGAAGACTGGCTAACTTTATCTGGGCTGTAATAAAACTTTTGAAAGCGATGTCGGCGGCCAGCAATTGCTGTGGAATAAACGAAGGTTTAGAGAGGCCCGGTAGCGTATTCGTTTCGAGAAAGTACGGACCTTCATTCGTCAGTATCATGTCGGTTCTTGAGTACCCATAGCACCCCAGTGCGATGTGCGCATCCAGCGCCATTTTCTGAGCGGCTTCAAACTCTTCGGAAGTAAGTTCGGCCGGTGTGATTTCCTGTGAACCTGTTCCTAGGTACTTGCCTTCATAGTCGAAAGCGCTGCCTTCATTGACAATAATCTCAGAAGGCGGAAGCGAAATCAGTTCGTTTTCCTGCTGGATCACTCCAACGGTGAGCTCGCGGCCACTAACAAAATTTTCAACCAGATAATTTTCAAACTGGTCATCGAGAATTTTTTTTATCGCGGTTGTGAGCTGCTCGGCGCTGCTCACAATATGTAAACCATAACTTGAACCGCTACCGATGGGCTTGATCACAATTTTTTTATAGCGAGCTAAAAACTGAATCAAGTGAGCGCTCACTTTTTCTAGCTGCGAGGTTTTAAACTTCAGTTGCTCGGGCATTTTTAGGCCAGCATCAGCAATAATACTTTTAGCTAAATCTTTTTCGAATGCGGCTTTGCTTGCAGCGGACCCGGAACCGGTAAAGAAAATTCGAGCCTGTTCGAATAATTTCTGGATTTGTCCGTTCTCACCGAACGAGCCATGCCACCCGAGAAAAACTATTTTTTCTTTAAATAATTCAAGCCCTGTCTCGAGATTTTCAGCCACGGCCGTTGAATTCGGAATAAACTCTTCAAGAAAAACATTTTTGTGATTTAACAGGTCGGGCTTAGCAACCCTAAATAGTCTTTCATTTTTATCCTGAAAAATAAGCTCAGAAAAATCATACTGTTCAGCCAGATTCTGGGCCGACGCCACAGAAACAAGCCTTTCTTCAGATTTTCCTCCGAATAGTAGAATGACCTGATCCATCACTTACCGACTACCAGATCTTGACTCGATCAGAATCAGAAAGGGTCATCTTATCGCCGGCTTTGCAGCCGAAAGCCTCAGAAAAGGCCTTTTGATGTTTAACCTGTTCATTAATTCGAGCCCAGCCCAATGCATGCGGGTCGGTTTTCAACTGAGATTCTTCCGCTTTAGGGCGCGCAACTCCGCACCACAAACGACCATAGGCAATGAAAAGTTTTTTCTGATCTTCAACACTCGGAGCCTTATCGGGAAAAGCCGCTTGGTAAGCAAAGGTTAGCCCAACCAAATCACCGATGTTTTCACCTAAAGTGAGCACGCCGTTGTGACCGGCTTTATTAAACTGATCAATCATTTTGTAACCGCGGTTTGAAAATTCTTTTAAATCTTTCATACTCATCCACTGCTTGAGCTTACCGGTTTCATCGTATCTTGAACCTTGGTCATCAATTCCGTGACCGAGCTCGTGCCCGATAACCGCACCGACCGCTCCGAGGTTTTCAGTGAGGTCTCCCTCAGCGTTAAAGAACGGGTATTGCAGAATGCCCATGGGCATAACGAATTTATTTGCAGAAGGATCGTAATACGCATTAACGGTTAATGGACCCATATCCCAAGCCACGAGATTGGCTCCGGTAACAAGAGATTTAAGCTTTTTTGCCAAAAGTGTTTTGGTGTGAAGTTCTGCATTTGCAAAACGATCGCTAGTTGAGTATTTTTTAACTTCGACAAAATCCCATTCTTTTTCAGTTTCAGGTTTCACCAAATAGAGTTTTGCCTTTTCGGTTTTAAGAATGGCTTTCAATTTTGTTTCAGGCTCAAGCCAATTGTTGTTCTTAGTGCCTTGAATAATGCTTTCACGTATTTTACTAGCCACCAGTTTGAATTTTTCAGTGGGGAAATTGGGAAATAATTTTTCCATCAGCAGCTGATCTATCTCTTTAGGAAAGGTATACATCACCTTTTTCGTGCAGCGCTCGTGCCTAACTGAGCGTGCGGCCGCACCACCTAGGAATTTATTATTAAACCCAAATTGTTTATTGAAATACTCGGAATTGCTATCATCAATCACCTGACTGCCAACGCTGTATTTATAAAAATCTTTTAGCACACTCAGATTTTCATCGGTTAAAGCGTCATTGTAAAACTTAAGGGCTTCCGGAAGCGAATTCTGGATAAAAATGCTCTTTGGTGTCTTTTTAAGAAAATCTGTTAGGGCCAAGGCTCGATAGGCCTTTAAAAAATCACTCTGACTTTGCTGTCTTTTTTCAGTCCAGCGCTGACGTCTGACTTCAGGGTGCGGGTAAATTTCCACAAAAGATTTTTCAAACTTAATTAGCTTGTCGGCTCTTTCTGCAATTTGCGATTCGAGCGCTTTTGGTTCTGCCAGTTTGAAATAATCAACGATCAGTTTTTTGTAATCGGCCATGAGTTCTGCATTTTCATAATAGGTGTGCTCAGGCAAATTCATTAATTCGACATTAAGATAGATATCATTGATATCGGGATTTTCTTGATTTGAGTAAACATCAAAGCCGATAAATGAAGATTTTCCGGCCTTCATTTGGTCGATTTGGTACTTTGCAAAAGCCTTTGCACTTTTCAAAACATCAACTTCTGAGTGCAACTTTTTGATCGTGCTTTTTTCTTTAGCTGCACCGGTGTTTTCATTCATGCAGGCCATA
This sequence comes from Pseudobdellovibrio sp., assembly GCA_043769795.1. Classification (GTDB taxonomy): domain Bacteria; phylum Bdellovibrionota; class Bdellovibrionia; order Bdellovibrionales; family Bdellovibrionaceae; genus Pseudobdellovibrio. The sequence goes on from JAYVIY010000433.1 coordinate 4,112, forward strand.
TAGTTATCTTTGATCTGCATTGAGCGGGCATTTAGTGATTTCTGTTTAGAAATTTCAGCAAAAAAAGTTTTTTTGGCCTCTAAAATCCGTTCTGATGAATCACTGAAGGAAAATGTATGCCGGCTGCGGTCTTCACGGAGTTTAAACGCGGCCTCAGCTTCGGAACAAACATATTTATGAAAATCTTCGCAGGGATTCACCTTTGTATTTACAGGAAATTCACGCTTCGCAGGGATTACAGAACTGGGTTCTGCGGCAAAAAGCGCTGAGCTGAAAAAGATTAAAGTCGATAGAACTGCGAAGAATTTTGACATGAAGGGCCCCCGTGATTTCTGGGCATAATGATGTCTTGTGATAAAATAAAGGTCAAATATTAAAAACTAAAGGGCCGCATGGTTATTCTAAACTGTGCGCCTTTAAGGCTTTTTCAAGCCAAAGTTTGTCCGTTTCGACAACCTGCGGTTGAGCATCGCCCTTTTTAACACGAACAAAATGCCCGGCATCAACGGCAACTTCAGTGTCACCGGCTTTTCCATCTTTAAGTAAACCTAAGGCAACCTTACCTTCAAGCGTGCAAATCACAGACTCTTCGTCCTTATTAAAAATGGTTAAAAAATCGGTTCCTCGTACTCCGGCCACGGTAGTGGCCGTGCGTACTTCATATTTTTCTTTTTTACCGGTGTACTTCTGAGCTAAGACATGACGTGCCGAACCATAGGCCATTGTCATTTGAACATTTTTTTTGTCTTTTTCAGTTAGGTACTCGTTAATGGAAAGTTTTGATTTTTCTGCCACGACGACAATATTTCGGTCAGCCATAATAATTTTAACGTAGGACTTCTCCTGAGTTATTACCTCATCACCTTCAGAAATAACTGTGCCTATTTTAATTATTTGAGATTTTTTGTCGTGAACTAGTGAAGCTTCGCCTCTGACGATGGCCGCAGTGCCAATTTCACCAGCCAGACCCAATTGAGTAAATAAAATACAAACACTAAATGAAAAAATCAGTTTTATCATCTTTAAATGCTAACGAGTTTATCGGGTCGCTTCAAGGAATAACGAATTAACATACCAAAGTCCATTACCTTCCGCGGGTGATGCAGATAATTTCCATACCGTTTGAATCTCCGTAGTTGCTATTCAAACATAAGTTAACCTCATTCAGACCAAAAGTCCGTCGAGGTTTTTTGTAGAGATATAGATGTCAGATTCATCAAAAGAGTTCGCTGAATTTTTGTGCAGGCTCGGTCGATCCGGACCTATAAGTATCGGACTATTTTTCTATTTTGCGGCAGAACTCGTACAAACGAGATTTCTATTAGTTTGTTTTTTAAAAATATTTTGAACTATTGGTATATTAATCTTTGCATCAGAGTTCTCAGGATTATGCACTAGAGCCTGACAAAAAAACTTAAAACTGATCTCAGGATTATTTAACTTCAACTCAGAAAAAGCAACAGTCGAATAAAATTGAGAGAGACCAGAAGTTCCAAAATTTCTTTCTAAAAAATTTTGATCGTTTAAGAGCATTTTTGATAACATTTGAACTTCTGAAAATTTTTCGAGATGAGCTAAAGCTAGGGATAGGTCAGCATATCCCTCAGCGCGGTCAGGTTGTATTTTGATTGCGGATTTAAAATAGTCTGAAGCGAGAAGATATTTTTTTTTGTTAAGCTGCTCGTAACCCAAGCCAATATTGGCATTATAGCTATTTTTATTTGACTCCAACATAGCTGAAAAGAAAATTCTGTCATTTTCCCAAATATCAATCCGTCTATAAGACAATATACAAAATATAATTAGCGTCGCTATGAGAAAATAATTCACAAATTTATTATACGCAAGAGTAGAAAGAAAAATACTCACACCAAGCATAGCTAAATAAAAATATCTGTCGGCAACAGTTGATACAATTTGAAATGCAAAAGGCAAAATACCCGCTGTTGGCAGAATGGAAATCAATGCTACGACTAAGCCGAATAGTTTTAACTTGTTAAAGTTAAAATAATAATAACTGTAAACTGAAGAATATAAAATAATAGAGGCTAGTGTAGCGAATATCGAAGCATTATTTAAAATAAAGTTCGGTGTTAAGCCGTAGTCAGCTGACAAGTACACTGGTGCAACTAGTTTCAGTAAATAGAAATTGACGGTCTCCAGTGCTATTTGCATACGTGAAAAAACCGATAATGTTGGAAGCATCTTTTGTATTTGATCGAACTGAATATCATTCGCAATATATACAAAAACACAACTAATAAATAAGTATGGCGCAACCCTAAGCACAGCAAGAGCTAAGGTGTTTTTGTTCAGCATGAAGTCATAAAAAAACAAAATAATCGGTACGATAACAATTGAGGGTTTTGCTAGTAATCCTAAAATCAGCAACAAAATTAGAACAAACTTACTGATTAAAGATTTGTGACTAATAAAAACATAAATGCTTGCTAAAGCAAACAAGGTTCCTATCAAATCACGCGCTCCCGAAACCCAAGCCACTGCTTCTACTTGGAGCGGATGTACTGAAAAAAACAGGGTGGCGAGTAGAGCCATATAATTGAAGGCATTGGGAGAATTATCTGTAAATTTTTCAACTAAAAATTTACAGATTTTGAACACCAATATGGAATTTATTATGTGGATAACAATATTAAATAGATGAAATATAGAAAAGCCCTGAATTTCGATTTTAAATAAGACTGCCCAAAGTGTCGATGCTAGTGGCACGTACATTCCGTAGTATTCTCTTGTCCAGATATTTATAAAATTGAAGTTTCTAACGTCTGGATTATTTAGAATATTTTGATTATCGTCCCATTCTAAGAATTCAAAGAAAGATAATTTCACGAAAACAATTAGTATTAACAATGCAATCACAAGATAATGCGGCAGCACTTTATATTTACATATCAAAGGTTTTAGTTTGAACATTGCTTAGTTAAGTTTAACGAGAAGTCTCGCGGCAGGTCAATCATAGATTAAATACTGGCTGCCTACTTTGCCCTTAAAGCCGTGCTTCGATTAAAATTGTGAATACAGCCCACCAAAGTAGTGGGCTAGGTGTGTTCTTTGTACGACCAGCCCATCGCAAACACCTCACTCATTATATAGCAAATCATTTGATACATAAATATTTTCGCTTGTTCTCCTTACAATAACAAAAATATTTGAATTATTCGGAACTAGCTCAATCTTAGCTTTTATTAACGTTAAAGTACCTGGAATATTTGTGGAATTTAATATTGTGTATATAACCTCTCCGACAGCTAAAGTAGACGTAAATGCAGAAATTTTATTTGAAGTACTTGCAACACCTGCACTTCTAACAAAAGCGTTAACCGATAAAGTAACGGAAGACGTGTCTATTGAACCATTCAATACGTAATTAACACTTAAGCCAGCGCCTGGGGCGTCGCCAGTCCACGAAGCACCGGAATCAAAACTTTTCAACGAATCATTAGCATTAGAAAGTTCAATTGCAATTCCGCCCGGTAATGAGAGTACTAGCCAATATGTACCCGCTGGTACTGTAACTGGATAGAATAGAAAAGGGATTGGTGCAAAGGTTTCCGCAATTAGAGATAAATTAACAACTCCTGAAGCTGATTTAATATCTGACATATTAGGTGCATTTGCCAAATCGCTGACGAAATAAGCGCTAGCATTACCTCCTCCGGCAAATTTTCTTAAAGAAAAACTGGCATCTGTTACTGTGGAATTGGCACTTAAGACAATACGTCGCGCTAAGAATGGCGCCGCAGCTCTTCCGTTGCCAGCAGCACTTACGTCAGATGCTATAATACCAGTTGAAACCGATTCTGCAAAAGACCAGACATTACCTGCAACAAGTGCAAGAGGCGTTTCTCCACCAACGTGTGTCTGTAAGCTCAATACCACTTCAACTGGCACAGCTCTGTTCATAAATAAATCCGCAGCTTCAACTCTCACAATTCCATCAACTGGCGTAGCAATCGCCACATCAAAAGCGCCACCAAGAACGCTGATTTTTGTTTGTACCAACTGGCCATTTATTTTAACTTGTGCGTAGATATCATCCACATATCCAGTAACTCGAACGGTATCGGTCACCTGCTGATTTTGCACAGGCGCAGTTATAGTAAGCACAGGCTTAGTAATTTTCGGAAATCCCGGAACTGGCGATTTAAAACATTTCGCCATATACGATGAATATAGTTCAGTCACAGAAATACCGCGAGAGGCTGCTACGCTATAAATGTCACCGAACTTAGAGTTATTCAAACTGTCACAATCGATACCCGAATCAATTGTGATTCGATCCCGCGTATTTTCGCCGTTAGGTCCACACAACCATAACATTGGATATCTTGCACATAAGAAGCTGCCATCGCCTCCAGCGCCTGAGCCCCCACCGCCGTCATCACACGGGTCAAACCAGGAGCATCCTCCTCCGCCACCACCTGGGAAACCTCCACCGTTGCCCCAATCATCACCGCCGCCGTCTCTGAGACGTGGAGGCAATGAAATTGGCGTTGGAGATGATATACTTGGAACTTTCGGCAAAGCCAGCTGCGTGCAAACTAACGTTGTCTTGGCAATCGGCGTATTACAAAGCTCATCGCATATTAAAGCTTTAGAAATAGCCTGTCCTGCAGGCGAACTCATCACTTGGCCAACACCAGGAAATACAAAATCCGCAATCAAAGGTAAAAACTCAACCATGTCATTACAACTAAGACCTGAATCGTCAAATCCAGTGCAGATATTATATCTTTTGATTAAGAAATTTTGAACAGATGGCGCAAGACCCGGAATACTTTTTATGATAAGGGGCTCGGGATAACTTCCCATCACAAGTTTAAATAGCTTCCTATTGGTTGGGCAGTCTGAATTAGGCACGATATTAATTCCCTTACACATCATTAAGTAAGGCGCCTTAATATAATTTAATCTTTCTTCGACATCCCCCATAAAATTCTCAAGATCTTGCTGGAGTGGAATCTGAAGCGTAACGCCCTCTGAATCGGCCGCATGCAGATTGGCTTCCAAATTTGCTAAATTATTTTTAAATTCTTCATCTTGTTCAAAAATATTGTCTAAGGCTGCGCAAATGCCCGTTGACTCGGGCTGAGTAAATTGATGTCCAAAGTCCGGAATATAGCTCTTGGTTTCATCAACATAAACCAGACTTGGGGCTTTGGGTGGCAACAAGCTATCGGGCAGCCCCTGCAAGACACGAATAAATGTTGAAGTCGTCCCTACATTTCCATAGCGATCAACACCCGCAACTGTTAATTTAAATCGGCCGTTCTTGGGAGCACTGAAAGTACCTGTAAAAGTTTTTCCGTCGGCAGACACAGAAATGGGCTGACCATTTAATGATGCTGAAGTTAAAGTTTTATCCGAGGTTCCTGAAATCGGAACTGAAATTTTATTCGTCAGCAATTCTTTAACCGAAGCACTGAAATCAAGAACTGGCACCGCGTCTGAAAAATCAACATTTAAAGAATGGGTCAAATGGCCGATGTTTCCAGCGCGGTCAGTTGCATGAATTTGCAACTGCTGAGTTCCGGCTGAAAAGACAAAATAATTAGTGTTGTAGCTATTATAAAATGTCGGTTGATTAATAACATTGTTAACGCTGATGCCTGACAAATACTCACTGAACAAAATACTTACAGGTATGGTCATCGGTAAATGATTTGTATAAATTGTTGAGCCATTTTCCGGCAAAGAACTCGCAATCTGTGGAGCGACCGTGTCTCGCTCCACTGCAAAAGCTTCGCTCGCTTTTAAACCTGTGTCAAAACCATCAACTGCATAAAACACTTTTATTTCAATACGGTTCACCCCTTCGAAAAGGAGATTTACTTCTGGTGAGGCACTTGAATTAAAAGTTGAAAATACTTCTACACCGTTTAGTAAAATTATGCTTTTAGTTGGCACTTGTGATTGAATCGAAAATGGCAAATTTATTCTATTTTCTTTCGTAGTAAAATTTACTGGATACGTAATGCTCAGTACCGGCGGAGTTGTAACAAGCACAACGTTAAAAATATGAGTAAACTGTGTCGTATTTCCTGCAAAATCGGAAGCTACAATCTGAATCAAAGCTTCCCCTGACTGAGAAATTGGTACGTTTGCATATGCGCTTTTTCCGGTAATATTTGAATCGATTGTCGCAGTAATCCCATTGATACTGACAGATTTAACTTTTTCAGAAAATCTAACGAAAATTTGCTTAACATAAGGCACTCCATAAGTGTAGTCGCTGGCTAAAGCTGCCGGAGAAATCAAAACAGGCAAAGGAGCTACTGTATCAAGTACGATATTATTCAGATAAACGAATTCACTGCGGTTATTAAACCTGTCAACCGATTGAACTATAAAATAATTTACGCCTTCGGTAAGTGGAATATTAAAACTTCTTTGCGTCGTTGTGATAATGAGTTGGTTAACCGTTCCAGCCGTAACTGGCGCAATTTGCGCTTGCGGCATAACCTTCCAAACATAAGTCGTAACTTCACCAGAGATATCTGAAATTTTGACGGGCAATTGACTATTGTTCGTAAGGCCTGTCGAATCGATCGTTGCCGCTATTTCAGGTGCCTGTGTATCTTTGACGAAATCGACTTCTGTTATTTCTAACTTATATTTGTTTCGCTGCGAATGCTCGAACTTAAATTTAAGTTCATTTTCCGATTTTAGGTTAACAAATTTTTCAACACGCATAGAATTCTTTGCGATCTCATCTTTTGCAAAAACACTGATTCCGTTGAGTTCAATATTAACTTCGAAAGTGTCATCACGATGCTCGTTCGCGCGAAAATGCCGATCGTACCAATCTAAACTCTTTATGTAATAGGCAGTAATCCAGCTCGAGCTCTGTTTAATTAAAATAAGCTTATATTTTTTTCCAGGAGAATAAGTTGAGGCAGAAAATGTAACTTTGCTGTTGTCATGAATTAGCTTTGGACCATATACGGAAACGCCCTCGTGAAAAACCAAATTCGAAGCAACATCTATAGTCTGTGACTACTGCGACATTGCGTTTTTATTATCCCACGCCTTCACAGTTATGTTGTAACTGCCATCCGCTGCATATCTGTGAATGACATCCTTTGCCGAACTCAAAAAACCGTCGCCAAAATCTATTTCTGTTCGCTCAATTTTTCCATCCGAGTCCTGCGACTTCTCAATATTTACCCTTACGCTTGATAAATGTGCCTCATCTAGAACGCTTATGTAGGCATCAATTACAGGTGGATTGTTTTTACTTTGACCGGCAAACGCATTGACAGAAACAAAAAATAATAAAGTAACTAAGTAATTCATAATCTCTCCTTTGACGTGCAACTTGTGAGATGGAGATGTTTCGGTTTAGATTTTTAAATACTGTAGATAAATTTTTGTTGATTCGACTTGGAGCGTAGTTAATTGGGAAAATGAGAAAATTGTTGAGATCTTAACATCTGAAAGAATTTATTTTGAGATAAAAATTTTTGAAAGAAAAATAATTTAAAAAAAGAAGCTAAGTAGTGCGCTTAGAGCCGTAGAACCAGAAAAAGACAAATGCTAAAGAGAAGCCCCAATTTCATTAATAGGTAATATCGAAACAATACCTACATCGTGCCGGCAGTTTTATTTTTTTTCATGCTGCACACTTTGAGCACAGCACCCTTACTCGTCGTTGAACTTTCATTCTGGGCGATTCCGCAGATCATGTAGATGATCCATCCCTGCGAAAGTTCAACCACATTCGCTTCACCTACAAACAGTAATTTTCCTGTATAGGGCGGAATAAAATTGGGTCTGGCAACAACTCGCGAGTTCAAATAGGCAGTTCCGACCAGGTCGGCCGTGTAAATCGCGTAATCGATCGGATTACCCGAACTGTCATGGCGGGTCGCTGTCCAAAACACCTGTTTTTTATCTGAAGAGACAAAAACCTGCATGTCTTCGTCATTGGCTTGGGTTCCATTTAATCCTGCAACTTTATCTACGGCCGAGAATAAGCCCGTGCTTGGATTATAATAACTGTGATAAATATGGCGCTTGGCACCACCGGCTGTGCAACTTAGATCTGCGCGGTCAGACTCAAAATAGAGATCAACTCCGGTACTGACATCTCCCACCACAAAGGGGTTATCGTTGCTGCAATTTGCAGATTGCGCTGGCGAGGGAACTTGAGCGGCCGCGGCCCAGGTAGAATCTGGATTTTTAATACTGAAATACAGGCTTGCTTTAGTAGCAGTCGCATCCCACTTCGACCAAGCGATGAGGTTTTCAGCGGCGTTTGCACTGAGTGAAGATTCATGAACGTTAGGGTCGCTGTTAAATGGCGTGCCCAACTGGTTCACGACCCAACCGTTAACTGTTAAGTCGGCTCTGAAGTTTTTAAAGTGATTTCCGGTCATTGAATTTCGATTAGGTCCGGTTACCAAATAAGTTGCGGAATCGATCAGTTGCGCAAAGTCATACCTGGTGTAAGCAAAGTAGAGAGAAAGCCCATTACTAGAGATGGCCGCTGAATCCGTCCACCCGCCTGTTACATTAACCGGTGCATCGAGAATTTTCAGGTCATACCATCCGTCATTGAGTGTAGCGCCTTGAACAGCTGATCCAACCGGAGCAAACCACGGGTCTATAACAGTAGATACTGGTTGCGTGACAACCTCTTCAGACGTTTTGGGTGAGCTACAATTCGTAAAAACTAAAGTCAGGGTTAAAACAACCGCAAGCAATATGAAGGCTTTTTTCAACCAGAAAGACATTCCTTAATTTCGGTATTTTTTCGCTTACAGTTAAGAGATTTCTTAAGCAGCGTATTAATATGAGATTAATTTCTAGGAGTGACAATAGCGAATGAGTTGATACCATTTGCAAATGCAAATGACTATAAAACGATACTTTTTTATTATCTTAGGTGGTTTCTTTTTATTGCTGGGACTAATCGGAATATTTCTTCCACTATTACCTACGACCCCTTTTTTGATTCTGACCGCAATCTGTTTCAATAAGGGCTCAGAAAAATTCCATTCTTGGCTGCTCAATCACAGGCTGCTGGGCCCACCGATTTTAGATTGGCAGAAAAATCGGGTTATAAAGCGTAAATTTAAAGTTTTAGCTACAGTGATGATGCTGTTCAGTTCGTTTTTTATATTTACTAATGAATCTATCCCTTTAATCGGAAAAATCAGTTACTTTATTTTGGCCATAGTTCTGCTTTCATTCATTTGGTCACAAAAAAGCGAATTGTAAAAATTGTTAAAATGATCATTTTCTAAACAATACTATGGGTATTGGTGTCAGTATGCTTCTCAAAAAGTTGGTGTATTAATTGCTTACAAAGCTTCGGTAACAAAAATAACACCTTTTGAGGAGATTTCAGATGAACCCTTTCAAAGTCAAAAAAGCAGCGATTTTCAGCTCTTTGATCCTACTCGGAGCCGGACTCAATGCAAATGCAGGCACGATTGCCGATTGGTCATTTACAGATGCAGAGACCTGTTCAATTTCCACCAATAACAATCCTTCGGGCGGCGGAGACTCTCCGTTTCCGAATGAGTCCAACGTGGTTTTTACAATTTCAAAAGCTAAAAATAAACCAGCGACTCCGGTCGAATTGATGGTTCTTTTCAATTCGAATATGAATAAGAGTTCGGGAGCAATAGCTTCTATTTCGGGCGCATCTTCTATAGCTATGCCTGATTTAGATGGTCGTAAACTTTATATGTGGGCCATACCGAAGAATCTGTCGGGCATGATCGAAGCACTCAAGGGTGGACGCAATAATCTCGTTATCAAAGCCGTAGGCGGACGTAGATCTGAAGATCTAAAACTTTCTACTCGTGGATTTAAAGACGTACTCGCGCAGATGGAAAGCGCTTGTAATGGTGGCGCAAGTCTCGTTAATGCTCAATTTGAGTCCGCATTTTTGGCCAACGTTTCGGATTCTATTGACCCGACCCGATTGGATTCAAACAAGACCACACAACTTCGCAGCGTTTACTATGCCGCTTACAATGCCGCATTCAATGTATCAAATGCCAGCAATGATTTAGCCAAGTTACTTGCTAAATACCAACCTTACATTGATGAATTAACTCAGAACCGTTCTGAATTAAAGCAAATACAAGATGTGGAACTTCCGAATACTAGAAACACTTTGGCAATTGCACAGAAACAGCAGGCTGATGCTGTGGCTGAAATCGCCAGCATCGATTCACAAATTCCCGGCTTAAATGCGAAGATTGCAGCTTCACAGAAAACTCATGATGCGGCCCGCGCTATTCTTGCTCCTCTTGAGCCAGAGTACAATCGCATTACAGGTCAATTGAGCAACGCACAAACCACATTAAGCGAATCACAAAATCGCCTCTCTTACATTGAAAACCGTCTACGTGATGGTGCTCAGCAGATTTCTAATTTAGACTTTGAGGCAAGTACAATTGAAAGACGTCTTCCTCAGAAAAGAAGTGATTTGGATCGCGCCCGATCCATCTTTAGAGATGCACAAAGCCGCAGAGCCAACTTCAATGTTTCTTGGGAACGCGACAGCCGATTAAGAAACAACTTTGAATACTCGCGTTTACAAAGCGATCGTCAGAATATGCAAAGCCAACTTCGTCAAAGTGAATCTGATTTACAACGCGTTCGTTTCGAACGTGACCGCGTAGCTCGTGATTTACAGATGTGTAGAGCGAATCCGATTATTGCCGTTGCTGAGACCAGAGAATTTTTAGTTCCGGGACAACCAGGAAATCCAGGTGGTGGCGGTGGCTTAGTTCCAGGTCAACCGGGTAATCCAGGTGGCGGCGGCCTTACTCCAGGTCCAGTCGACCCTCCTCCTCCTCGTGATTGCAGTCAGTTGGAACAGGCCTTAAACAACGCTAACATGCAGGTTTCTCAGCGAGAAAATGAAAACAGAAGCATTGCAAATCGTATTAACGATATCAGTTCAAGACTGAGCATGATTGAAAGACAAGTTGATATGGAAGTTCGCCGTGAATATGACAGTCTCGTTTATGCTGAAGACCAAGCACGTCGTGAAAACGATCGCCTAGAGTCAGATGTAAGTAATGATCAGAATCGTTTATCACAGATCCGATCTTCTGACATTCCTCGCCTTGAGAGAGAACAGACACAGTTGTTAAATGAAAAACCGGGCGTGATTTCAAGAATCAGCCAGGCCACTTCTGACGTAAGCCGTTTATCTCAGGAATTGTCGAGCTTTAAATCGGCGAATGATTGGGATCGTAAAGCAGGAGCTGTCGCAAGCACCGGCAATCAATTAGCTTTAGACCAAGCGAACTTACGACAAGCACAAAGCAACAAAGCAGCAGCGCAGAGCCGACTTGAATCAGGAGCCGTAACTGAAGCGCAGTCAAAAGCTAAAATTGATTCGCTGAATGCACGCGTGGTGGTTTTAAACAACCGGGCCGGAGCATTAAACGAAATACTGGCGAAGCTACCTGAAGAAAGAGCACAGTTTGATGCGACCTTAGCAGCACAAAAAGTTGAGTTTGAATCTCGACGTGTTCAGTTTCTCGATATTCTGAAATAAGCAATACTATCTCAACTAACCTGAAACATACGTTTCAGGTTAGTTACTTTTTTTAGTCAGAAACGGACCGGCGCTTAAACCCGTCTGAATAACCTTAAAATTTTTCTTTTCATCTAAAGTAAATACCTCAAAATCACTAATCGAATCCTTAACCTTGCCGATTGTTACCAAAATAAAGCCGTCTTTATTTTCAGGGCATGGTAGCGTCTCCAGGGATTCATATATTTTTTCAAACATTTTCTCACTACCTTTTAGCTCAGGACGCAGATTCTTTCCGATTTTAAGTTTATTTTTCGACCTTGATTTGCAACTGGGTAAAACACCCGCCGCAAAGGAATGCATATGAGAGAAGTCGTCCTGAGTCCATACTTCTTCGTTGGCCATTAAGTATTTCTTGTTAGCTACAAAATGACTCTTTTGAGAAGCGTAGCCACTGAGAAGAAGCTGGCGACCCTCGGCGATCCGATTCTTTGCGACAACGTAATCGACAACCAGGGCGCAATCGTCTTTGAGGTTTTTACTACTGCAGATCGTTTTAAATTTTGAAAGCTCCTGCTCAGACAAACAGGTAGACTCGGGGTCGCTTCCTTTACACTGTCGCCACCAGTCATGAACCGGGTTTGCAAGCACCTGACTTATCACAAAATAACAGCTAAGAAAAAGCAACTTATTCATTATCACTCCATTGATTATGAACTTTTCGGAACCCCTGAACTTTTCCTGAATTGCTGATCCAATAAAATTTTGTGAGCTCACTTTCTCTGTTAAAATTCTGTAAAGTTTTTATCAATTCAGGAATTATTTAACATAAAAAATCAGAAGTATTGATAGTCATAAAAATATCTAAAGTGACCACACCATTGTAGAAACAAAGTCGACTAAACTGATGTTGAATTGTTAGCTTCTCGTATTGAGACACAATAATCTTTGTTCTGCATTTAAAGCAAAATAGAATAATAGCGGTGTATCTCAGTCTGTAAATGTCTTAATATCAACCTATGGGAATGTTGTGGATATTATTTGATCCTAGCCGTGAAACACAGTCAGAAAAACTGACGACTGAAGAAGCGCAGTTTGCCATCGAGCGCTTGAAAACAAAATATCTTAATCGCTACCTGATCTGGAATAACGAATGGAGCAAGTGGAAACAGCTGAGCGAGTTTTTACGCAGCAAAGAAAGTCCGTTCACGAGCAATTACAATAGTCTTTCTGAAAGCAGCAGCATAGTCGAAAGCGAAAAAACAAAAACCTTACTGATGAAAACGATCGCCCCCCGCGAAGCACTCAAAATTCATTCGACATTTTCAGATATCAATACAAATATTATCGAAGTTAAAGATCTGGTCTTAAAAAGTAAAAAACAATTCGACGGCGATGACCTGGGCGAGGGTTCGGCTGAGGCCCTTCTGAGTCTGAATTTCTCTAGCCTAAGTGTTTCCAGTTCTTTCAGAAAACGAAATACAGAGGACAAATACAAGATCGAATTACTACTTATTCATCCGCGTGGGCATTCATTCCGCACCACCGCGAAAGACATTTCCTTAACAGGAACTTACAACGAGCGGATAGTTCCACTCCAATTTCATGATGGTCTTTTTGAACTTGTAATTATAAATAATTTGATTTCTCACGGAATGAATCGTCAGATCAGAATGACCAGCCGAATTATTTCGCATGATGGAATACCTTACATTGAATACGCAAACCCCAATGTCTATCAACTCAACTTACTTAAAAAAGTACTGTCTGAGTATCGTGAAATATACGAAAGCATTACACTAAAATGCAGCTGATTGATGTCTAGAGTTCAGTTCAACCGACCGCAAGCGAAACAATTTTTGCAATCAGTTCTTCGTAATCGAGACCGCCCTTGGTCGCCGACATGGCGTAATCTTCCTGTTTTGCTATGGACGGGTTTGGATTGGCTTCGATGAAATAAATTTCGCCGTTCTCTTTAAGGCGTAAATCGATTCGCCCGTAGCCTTGGATGTGAAGTAACCTGTAAATTTTTTTACAGACTTCGACGAGTTTACGCTGAGTTGTTTCGGGCATCGCCGCCGCCCAACCTGAATCTATTCCCCATTTTTTACGGTAGTCTTTATCCCACTTACTACGATAGGTGGCAAATTTAGGTTCGTCCTCAGGCACTTGCTTGAAAAAGAGTTCGCGCGGCGGAAACACCACTAGTTTTTCATTTCCTAAAATTCCTACGTAAAGTTCACGACCGTCAATAAATTCTTCGATAATGGCGTCGACTTCCAATCGTTCATGAATGAACTTCATCCTTGCAAGGGCATCCTTTTCATTTTCAACATAGGAAAATTGCGAAATTCCTTCTGAAGACTCGAGCTGAAGTGGTTTTATAAACGCGGGAAACTGAAATTTCTTTAACGACCTCAGCGGTCGTGATTTTTTAAGCACAAGAAAACGTGGAGTTCGAATACGGTGATACCCGAGAATTACTTTTGTGAGGCCTTTATCTTTGCAGAGTTGCAGGCCCATCGGGCCAGCTCCGGTAAACGGCACGTTAATAAGCTGCAGAAGTGCGGTGAGATTGGGTTCAAAATCGCGATTACCGTTGAAAGCTTCGCTCATGTTAAAAACCAGATCGGGCTTTTGATCGTTGATAATCCGAAGAAAAGGTTCAATATCATTATGTAGCCCGAAAGGTATCACTTCGTGTCCGAGCTTAATAAGGCTGTTACGCACGTCTTTTTCAGTTTTCCAGTCGGGAGTTTTCCAATACTCTTCATAATCTTCCGGTAAAATCTTGACCGAAAGATCGAACAATAAAACGATCTTGAGCGCTCTCATCGACTAAACCTTTCTTTTGAATTTACCGGTGAAAAGATAGTTTTTTACCAAGCTCGTTAGAAAACTTGCTACTTCCATTGTGCTTTGAAGTTCTGTTTTACCTAACCTAAGTTCCAGAGCATCGCAACGCTGAATAAGGCGCTTCACCAAAGAATCAATTGTGTACTTGCGCTCGTTCGTGGCCCAAACAACAGTTAAAACAATGGCCTTGCGGTGCCGATTCATAAAACGTCCGGCAGAGAACTCGCGTTTTGACAAACTGCTTTCTCCGTTAAAGATTTGCCTTAAGTCATTGTCATAAAAGTCAGGATAACTGTCAGCGTTCTCTCGGCGACGTTTTTGGTAAAATCGATCAAGCGTGGTTGAAAGTCCACTGACCGCACTGGGCACCCGCCCCTCTTCAGCGACTATTTTTAATTTTTGGCTCTCAATGGCCAGTCGCTCGATATACTCAAGCTTGAGAAGGGCCAAGGGCCATTTAGCATAGTCTTTTTTCCAGTCTCGCGAACTATCGAGCCAAACTGCAAACGTTTCAGCAAAGTCTTCATCCGGATGAGCCTGGGCATACCAGTGATCAAGATGCTTCACATAGCCTTTACTGTAAGGCTGCGGCCGATAAGTTTCAGGTTGATAGTCAAGACTGGGAGATCCGAAAATACTATGCCACTTCTTACGTTTTGAAAATCGATAGCAATGATCGAAACAGTGGCCGGCCTCATGACGAAGTAATTTCATGAACCAATCGGGATCGCCGCCTTCCACTTCTAACATCAGAGATTTTTCAAGATTTCTTAAGCGCGTATTGGCCAGGTAAAATGGAACTGAAATAGCATTCATACCCTCGGGGCTGAACCACTCATCTCCCAAATATATTTTCGGCCTGAAAATCAAGCCTTTGACTTCGAGTTCTGAATACAACTGATTGATTCGATCTTCAACGGCAGTGCCTTCTATGCTAAGCCTTAGCTCTTTAAACCGAAGTTTTAAAATCTCAGCATCGGTCATGACTGAAAGTTCCATCTCTTAATTATTTACCCGTAAAAATGTGAAGTAAAGCAATTGTTTAATTATAAATATCACAGACCAGAAATTGATGTCACCCACATGACTTCACAGGCCCCGGGGCCACTATCGTCACGCGACAGCGAACTTTTTATTTCTGAACCATCTTTAAAACTGACGGCGACGAGCTGACCTTCAAGCGTTATGATATTTCCCGCTCGCAACCGACTGATCTTTTTTTCTATATCGGCGTTCGATGCGATCAAATGCATATTGGCGCTACTCACCCGAATAGTATCAGGATTCAGATTTGAGCTGTTTTCCCAGCGATAAAAATAAAATCTATCGGCCTGGCTGATGTGGAGCTTGTCGATGATTGCCGAATTCGACAGTTCTTTCCAGCCGACGGCCACATCGTAGGGCATTAATTTTGCTTTTTGACCTAACCAATATCTTTCTTTTCCCAGCACTCTGGCGCGGATTTTATACTCAGCAAGCTTGACGATTGAAGCGTCTTTAAACCTGAGCGGATTTGATTTTTCAAGAATTTCGGTTTGCGTTGGTATTTCGTCAACAAGCACACCTGGCGGATGCTTAACTTCTCGGTCAGTCATAAATTGATAGAGCCCCAAGGCCACCGCTGCAATGACAATAATTAATTTCATAATTCTTAACTATCCTAAGTGTCTAAGTATTAGCCAACAACAATAAACGCCAAAGTCCTGTATTTTTTATCCTGTGCCCCCCTCCAACTCAGAGGCAAACCGATTTAAAGTGGTCCGGATTTAGCAATTTGAATGAATCGACATCTGAAATTTCTAAAAAGCGAGGAGGAAAATTGAAGACTTTTAAAATCGTGATTTTGCTTTCAATTTTTGCTGTAGTTAACGTACAAGCAAGAGTAAAAATCGACGACCTGAGCCTAAAAGATATCTCGGCCAAAACCCTCGACTATGTCTTAAATAATCAAAAGCAGGAGACTTCCGATATCTATTTGAAAGGCGAATGGCCCACACAAATTCAATCGACGCTGGTGCCGGCACTGGTCGGGGTAGGTCGACTTTTCGGTAAAAATGAAGAGGCCACCGCTTTTACCACTGCTGCCGTTATAAATAATTTATCTCGCCTGTACTTAAACAATCTCGAATTGCAGAACGAGGCGCCATTCAATAGAATTCCGGAAGCGATTCAAAACGGAATTAATACCTTTGATCGCTACCGCGATGGTGAAACTTATAATTTTTATCCTTCGCGAATTTCAAATGGTGTCAGCGTACGGCGCCCGATTAATATGAGCCTGGCTAAAATATGGCACGGTTTTACAAATATTCCGAATGACTCAGATACCACTTCTGCGGTTCTCACTTCATTATTTTATAACTCGCAGATCAACCAGTCTGACTTTAAGATCTCTACCGAAGCACTCGAAACCATGTCGAAGTTCGTCGATAACGATCGCAACCCGATGTTTTATAACCGCTCTGTCGGACAGAAAAGAACCGGCGCGTTTATGACATGGCTGATGGATGAAAAAGATCCGGCTATGCCGAGAGGATACTTTTCTAAGCCAGAAAAAGGAGTACGAATTCCTTTTAATAAAAATGATGTGGATTGCGTGGTGAATGCCAATATTCTATCGTTATTGGCAATGACTGAAAGTAAAAATGTTGCCGGTCAAAACGAAGCCTGCGGACTTCTGAATAACATTATTCAGAAGGATCAGCATGCGAAATGCGGAATTTATTATCCGAATACCTTTAATCTTTCTTATGCCGTTTCTGTCGCGGCAAAGTCTGGTTTACAATGCATAACTGAAGACTCCTACTCTAAAATGATTAAAAAAATTCTTTCCTCGCAAACGGCCGAAGGGTCATGGACCAATATCGATAATATCTGGGAAGATCCGACCATTTCAACGGCGTTTGCACTCTATTCACTATTAAATTTACCTCACAACGATAGCCCTGAGCTTGATCGACAAATTTACAGCTCGTTAGTTTATGGCACACACTATTTATTGAAGACCATAACCGAAAAAAACGGTTTGTTGTATTGGAGTCCGGACAATTTCTTTACGGCAACAGCGATAGCGCGCTCACTCGTCATGTGGAGATCTAAAGCTTACACCAATTCGATAATCAGCGCGGTTTTACTTTCGATGCATAAAAAATATCCGCAATTCAAAGCTCAAAATTATCTTTCCCTGAACTTCGGAGAAAACAAATGAAATTAAACGTCACGTTATTTATTTCTTTTTTAGTTTTAAACTCTGCTGCGCAGGCGTGGCAAGTGCATTCCGGAGACTTCAGAGAGTGGCAGAATTCAATTCAAGCCCTACCTTCAGTCTATGATCAACTGGCAGAGTATTTCAAAAAAAATTCGAACCTCCCTCAAGATCAAGCAAGTCAGTACGTCAAAACACTTCCGCAATATCTTAAGGAGAAGAGTTTCGCAGAAATGACTGCGGTGATGGCTAATTATGATAATAATTCGAATTGCAAAACGTTTCTCAATTTAAATTTTGTCAATCAATTGGCACCATCAAGCCCTGTTTCTTCACGGGAGTTTGAGAAAGAAATGATTCGGATCGAATCTGTCAGTTGCCTCGGACTCAGGTCACTCGATAGCGTATTCGAAGTTTCTATGTCTGACGATTTTCAGAAGGCCACCGTTAACGGTCTGAAGCAGATTAAATCCGACCCGCAATCTAACCAAATCTGTCACCAGCTTTCGGTGACTGGGTTAGGCTTTTCCGACTACTGCTTTACTGAAAATATTTGGAAAGACGGCGAGAGTTACGTGATTCACTCATTCAACGAAGTGAACAGCAAAAAAGCCACTGCTTTTGTCTATTTCAGAGAAATACTCACCGTGGTCAGAAAATTAAAAAGCGGCGAAGTCATGGTTTACAATTTAGCTTACGGGCGAGGCCCAGATCTTCCGTTTCACTCGATAGTTCTAGGAATGATAAAGAGCCAGCACCCAACTTACATTTCAGAACTGCAAACGCGCAGTCATTGATATTACTTTAAGTAAGTATCAAACCAGGAGAACATCTCGAAAAGGACGTGCTCGACAGATTCAATAGCCGCATAACTATGCGACTCCTCAGGGAGCAGCACCAGTCTAACATTAGCACCCTGCCCTTTGAGCGCCTCGAAGTACCTTTCAGATTGCAGTGTGAATGTGCCGGAATTATTATCTGCTTGTCCATGAATCAAAAGCAGCGGAAACTTCATTTTTTCAGCTTCATAAAATGGCGAAACTTTCAGGTAGGTTTCTTTTGCATCCCAGAATGTACGACGCTCGCCCTGAAATCCAAACGGAGTTAATGTTCGGTTGTAGGCGCCCGACCTCGCAATGCCTGCGGCAAACAGCCTTGAATGAGTTAATAAATTAGAGACCATAAAAGCGCCATAGCTGTGGCCGATAATTCCGACTTTTTTTCGATCGATGATTCCTTTTGCGTCAACGGCATCAATGGCTGCGGCCGCGCCCGCGATCAACTGAGGAAGAAACGTATCATTTTTAGTTTCAGGGTGACCGATTATCGGAATTTGCGCATCTTGCAGGTAGGCATACCCCCGCAAAGCGAAGTAAATTGAGTCGGCTCGAAATGGCGTTTCAAACTTATACTGAGTGCTGCGAACCTGCCCTGCCGTTTTTGAGTCGGTGTATTCCAGCGGATAGCCTTCGATGACCAATGGATATTTTTTTCCGACTTCATAATTGAGTGGATAGTATAAAATTCCGGATAGCTCGACGCCGTCATTTCGTTTATATTTAATCACTTCTTTTTTAATACCGGCCAAGATTTCAAATGGATTTTTGTCTGCATAAAGCAGTTCTTTTTTAATTTCGATTCCGGACAAAGTATTCAGCATGACCTGTGGGCTCTGAATATTAGTTTCATAACTGGTCAGAAATTGTGTGAAGTTGACTTCGTCGGTAAAAGCGAGAAAACTTTCAAACGATTTTTCTGAAGATCTAAAGAGTTCTTTTTTTTCTAATGTTGCAAGACTGAACTTATTTAAAAATGGGCGGTAGCCTTCAGGTGTGGCGCCTTTCCCGGTCATATAAACAGTCTGATCGTCTTTTTCGACAGCCACCACGGCTCGTTTGAATTTGTTGTCGATAGAATATTCTGACCCTGGGTTTGCATACTCGTCGTTTTCATTAAAATTGAAAATATCTTTGGTAGAAACTAATTTAAAGTCCTTAAAGACAAGATGCTTGGTGTTTACCCAAGTGGTATCACGTTCGTAGTCGGTGACCAAATAACCCAAGTGTCTGTCTAAAAACTTAATTCCCTCGAACCGATTTTTGGTTTTATAAAAACTCTCAGCTCTTGATTTCGATTGAGGCTCTAAATGCAACCTGAAAAGTTCGTCCCTGAAGTCAACTTTGTTTTTCCAGTCTCCGCCATCAAGTGCTTCGACATACATTAAACTAGCCGCCTCATCCGGAATCCATCTTAAACTTCGTGGTCCCTTAATTACACCGTTAATCGGAACATTTTCATGCGGTCCGCTTTTATGAAGTCTGTGGGTCAAATTTGCATTTTTATCCCATATTTCAAATGTTTTCGCGAAATATCCCTGCGGCACAACGTAGGAAAATGGTTTTGCAATCTTTGAAATTAAAAATCGACTTCGATCGGGTGAAAGTGAAATTAGGTCGTAGGCAGCTATGGCTCCGAAATTTCGTTGCTTTTGAGTTCTGATGTTATAGATCACCAGTTGCGACTGTATGGCCAATTCTAAAGTTTCTTCATCTTTTTGATTTTTCAACAAATCCTGATAGGTGCGATTTTGTGAGACTACACCTTTTGATGTTTGGATGACCGGCCCAAGAGGTGCTGACCTCTCCACTTTAATTTCACCAGACTGCGCGACGGTTCTCTTTGAAATTAGAATTTCGTCATCACTCAGCCAAGAAAAACCATTTCCCATAATAGCATTGATGCAAGTATTCGGAATTTTTCTTTTTTGCAAGCCAGGGATACTCACTATCCACAACTCAATACATTTATCGGTTTCAGTTGAAACCAAATAGCTCTTTCCGTTATCAGACCAGCCAGTAGAAGAAATGATCGTATTTTTAGGAAATTTAATTTCTTTTTCGAGTTTAGTCTTTATATCAAAATAGACTAACTTTTCGGTATATGAATTTGTGATCGGTGCGTAATTTTTCGGGTTAAATCTGATACCGGCAAGTTTTAGTTGAGGCCTGGCAACATAAGCAATGCTCGGTGTGTACTGCCTGAATTTTTTTATCAAGGCCGTATTCTGATCATTCAAGGACGCCGTTGAAAATGAATCTGCCCTGATCAGCCCGGAAATCATTGGTTCAGTTTTCTGGTAGAGTTGTTCAGCCTGGGCCGGAGTAAAATTGAGAGTCAAGCTCGCCAATAAAAAAAGTAAAGTCGTTTTCATAATTGTTCCCGATTGTTTGCAATTATTGTTGCTGAAGCCGGGCCGGAGTACAAGATAATGCATACCTCTGGCTAGCCAATTTTGGCAATCTAGGCTTCTGAACCTCAATAGACTGCTTATATCAGGCATTTAACTTGCTTTATTAAATTCTGATAATCTGTTGCCTGCCAAGGAGAAAAGCCAGTGTCTCATATTGAAACAACAATTTTTCGCAATCTCGCAAACCGATCTGCTTTGCTGATCACATTGTTATTCATTTCTCCCTGTCACGCGAAGCTCCAGTGCGAAAAACTATTCAAACCTAGTTTCACTGAAACAATTCGAGCTGGCTTAAACTATTTAAATCCATTGCGTGGGCTATCTAAAAACAAGATTTCGGTCATCACAAGTGATGAGGCGATTGAAATTGCCGAGTTCTTTAAATCTGATTTGAATATGAGGCCCTATGGAATGGCGCAAAATCAAAGCGAGCCTCTCATGATGTATATTTGGAATCTGATTCCTGAAGGTAAAAAATCAGCCTTAGTTTCACTCATTCAGAATTCCGATCAGAGCTTTACGAAATTTCATAGTTCAATGTCCAATGCACTTTCAGCGCATCAGATTGAATTAGGTGTTGGATCGACTTTTTTTTCAGCGCTGGTTCGAAACTGGACCGATTCGATACGTTTTAGTTCCGAACCAATGAGCTTTGAAAATTGGATTGCCGAAGCCTTGCAAAGTTACAATAAGCGACTTCATAATGGCGACCTTAACCTTCAAGAGTTGAAATTCAGATACGACCAAGGGCTGGTCTTTAATAGAGCCAGTGAACACTGGAAAAATAGTTTCGGAGTTCACATTTTGCAAACCAGAGAATCTAACGGAGAAACCCAGATTTTTATTAATGGTCAATGGTTAAAAACCAAGATTAATAAATCAGAAAATTCGATTCTAATATTAGCCGCGCGAACGATGGTAAAAAGAGCCGCTTGGAATCCGATTTATTCGAAAGTTTTGCAGCAGAAAATCGAATCTGGGCAACGACCACTGGCTAAATACCCTTCCTTTATCGGAACCGACGGCTTTTTTTATCTCTCCGATGGCAATCACCGCTTCACTATAGATAACCGACCTGAAGTCTGGCTTGAAATGAGCTATCCGGCTCGAACGTCGTCCATGTCGAATACTTTCGACGCCATCGGGATTCCACAACCATCCATCGAAAACCTGGCTAAATTGCTGGCAAATGAAATCACTTTGGAATCACTGATTGGCGAAACTTTCGCCGCCAAAATAATATTTCGCTAACCGCCTTCTAATCAACCAATTCAGATTTTAGTAATCTGAGATTTAAATACGATTTGAGTCAAATTCTCATGCCCTTTTTCGCAATTTTGTTGCTAAATCGCCGATTGCCCCATAGAACATCGCCAATAGACAAAGGCCGGTTTTATGAAAAAATTTTTTCTCTTTTTTAGCGGCGTATTTTTACTTTCGTTGGCCAAGGCTCAGGTCATTGAGCTGAATTTTACTAATCCGAAATGTCAGGTCTATCTGGGAAAGCCGCAAAATGCTTTTTGCACCCGCGAAGACTTACCCCGCGCTCAACAAAATCCGACAGGACCTTACCAGAAAATTCTGAATCTCATTAAAAACAAAAATAATCGACGCATCACCTTGGGTACGATGACCTTTTCGCATAAAGATGTGGCGCAGGCCCTTTGCCAGGCCATAAAAAATAAAGTTGAAGTGACGGTCATGCTCGACGCAGGTTCTGAGATGAGTGTCGCTGAACAAGTCGCCAGCTGCGGTGCCGAAATTGTTAAGGTGGGTGTGGCCGAAGCGGATGATCAACGCGGAGACCTGCACCACAATAAATTTTTGCTTGTCGAAGCAGATGACAGAACAACTTTAGTTTTTGCCACTGCAAATTTTTCTAACCCCGGACTTTCTATCAATCACGAATCTTGGACATTCGTTACAGAAAAAGACGATTCAGTTTTGGTGCAGAATCATCGCTGTTTAATCAGTTCCTTAAAAAAATACACCGATAACTTGGCGCAGTTCAAAAGCGAGATGCAGATCTGCCGCACCAGAAGCAAACAGCCCGGAAAGATAGAAAGTCTTTTTGTGCCGGCCGATTCAAATCTGTTGATGAAATTTATCGACGACAATATAAAGAAATCGTCACGCGTTCTGATGACTTCGAATCGCTATTCTTTTGATCGAATTACAAAAGCATTTTCAACGTCAGCAAGTACCGATAGCCGCGCTGTTTTTGACGATGATCTTTACTGGGGCGGTCTTCAACCCACGCCCGACTATGTTAACGAGGCCGTTGATGCAAAGAAAATAGAAAGTCTTGAGAAAACCAGCGTAAAAGTAAAATTTATGCAGACGTCGTTCGGGGCCGCCCAGAAAATGCATGATAAATTTATTGTTTTTGACGATATAGTCGTTGTTGGTGCCGGCAACTTCACTTCCGGCGGCATGACTTCAAATTTTGAAAATTTCTATATAATACGCGATCAAAAAATCGCCGAACAGTTTAAGAATCAATTTGAATATTTATGGTCCATTGCAACGGCCCGCAGACAAATGCCCACTGAATACAGCGATCCAGGTGCGAAGTAACGTCTATAACTTTTACGTCATAATTTTACACTCCTGATGGTACATGAATTGCTTAGTTAGCACTCGTGATTAACATTTTAATACCAAGGAGGATTTTTTTATGGCCATCATTAATTCCAAAAACCAAAAATATAATATGGAGCACATGGGTTTTGCTCAGTTCCCGCTTGTAAGTTGGCGTTCCATTTTTGCAGGGCTAGTACTCAGTACAATTTGTTATGCCGCCATCTCGGCACTCGGTGTAGCCATCATGGGAGCCTCCGCTAATGACATTATTAATAGCCCTTCGCAAAACGCTTCTGGCCTTGCGTTAGCCACCGGCGTTTGGATTGTGCTCAGTGCATTCTTTTCACTTTTAGTCGGTGGCTATTTTTCCGCGCGGATTTCAAATCTGGTCACAGCTAAAGTCGGTGGAGCACAAGGCATAGTTATCGCTTCATTATTTTTCAGTCTGCTACTTTTCGGTGCAGGTAGTGCTGTCGGTTTCCTCGGGAAATCAATGGGAAGCACAGTTAAGTCCTTATCTAATTCTGCCGGGGGGCTTTTCTCCAGTGAAGTTGTGCAGGATGCGGTCGAGCAAACATTTGAAGGACTGAATTTAAAATCCTCACCAGAGGTTGTTGCTAAAGGAGTCGCAACACGGCTTATTCGGGGCGATAATGACGGTGCTAAGAGCTATTTAGCCTATCAGGCTGGTGTGAGCAACGCCGATGTGGATGCTCGCATTATGGAAATCAGCAAACAAGTAAGCACTGGAATGCAGAGGGCTAGTGCTGCCACCACTCAAGGAATGCAGGCCGCCGGTTTTACAGTCTTTCTAACAATGGTCCTCGGAGTGGTTTCGTGCTGCCTAGGCGGAGTATTTGGCGCCTCAGCAAACAATCGAAAACCTCTGGTTGACCAGATTGTTCCGATTCCGTTTACAAATAGAAACGTTGGGTAATTATTTAGTATCTGATTTGCAGACTTTGTCCTGAGCGATGCACGTATTTCCGCAAGGTTTACCTTTTTTGCATTCCTTCTTAGGCGCGGCAGCTGCAATTTTACATTCTTTATCTTTTGGGATGCAGGCCTCTCCACAAGGCTTGCCCTTTTTACAGTCTTTTGCGAATGACATTTCTGGAGCTAACCATAAACTTAAGCCAATCGCGACAATCAATAAATTTTTCATAAATTCTCCTGCTTAGTGAAGCTTAGTTATAAAAAAACGGAGGGTCAATTTTTAACACTAGACTGCCTAGGTATGAATTTGACCTTTCATTAACTTTTAAAGAAACTGATATGACATATTAATAGGGGGTATTTATGGGATTAGCAGAAAGAAGAGCGGTCGAACTTGTAAAAGAAACAGAATTTAAAATGTTCGAAGGAAAAGTTAAGGAAATTTGCGGTGTTGATGTAAAATTGACCTTTGACTGGTCGGCTGTTGAAAGCCACAAAGATTGCGTCTGGATTTGCGAAAATAAGAAATTCGATTACTACATGTGGGATAATATCACGACTGCACTGACCGCAATTACTGCCGACAATATGGGCAAAGAAGCGGTTAAAAACGGGCTAAAAGCGATCAACATGATTCCAGTGGCTGGCGAGTTAGAATTTACCTCTGGAGTCTTGACTGTACGCAACGATTTAACCGGTAACGGTGCTTATGATGCTGGTCAAATTCAAAGTAAATTAGAAAGCGGCTTATAATGAACACTCGGGCTCATTTACTTAAAAGTGGGCCAGTCGCTTTCTTGAGGCAAATGGCGCAAGCTTTTAGCCAAGAGTCCGAAGTCGACCTCAGAGCTCAGGTCGTTTTACATACACGCAGCGGAAAGACCTGGACCGGTGTTCCTACTGAATTTATCGAAGAACATTCCCGTCAATTTTTGGTACTTGAAACGCATCCGAAAAAAAATATCATCGTTTTGGACATCGGTGAAATTCAGGCGCTAGAAATCGAAAACTTAGAAAGTGTTCAATCTTTTTTAGAAAAACCCTGGCTCAATGACAATCGTTTTCGCCAAGTCAGCCGATTACAACTACAACGAGAAACCGAAGCATTGTGGAAATCCTTTCCGCATCAAAAACTGTTGATTGAAATGGACCAATTTCCTATTTCCGACGAGACTCCGGGGGCCCTTTTAGCTTGGGTCAACACACTGAAGATGGAAATTGATTTATTGATGAACACTGTATTAGGCAAAGAAGCTTTGCATTTGATTGACCAGATTGTGATTAGCCACGGCCCCGATGCTTTAAAATGCGAAAGACAGAATTCACGATTAAAGTTCAATTTAGACTTAACCAAAAAAAGTTTCGATAGAACCCTAATTGCGAAATACCTCAACGATCATCTTTAATAAAGACAAAACCCACCTTAATTCTGAAGCAGGAACAGCCGAAAAAAGTTACACAATTGAATTTTCTGACAGCGCTATAATCGAGCCCACGCCCAATTTCTCGATTTGAGACACTTTCTCACGACTGGCACAGTTTGCAGTAAATAGCTTGAGTCAAAAGTTTTTTGACCCGGGAGCTTTATGAAATCGTCATTTAATCTCATTTTGACATCACTTTGCCTTTTACTGATGAGCGTTTCAGCCACTGCTGAATCTGAAAAAAATGAATTTAAGAAACTTCTTAAGCAATTAACTGCTGAAGAACGCTTAGAAGCGGTTTCGCGTGCAGATATCATGAATGAAAAAATAAATTCTATTCATACTGATAGTCCCGAAAAAATTGCTGAGATCGACATGGTTCAAGAAATTTCAAATATTTGCGGAAGTTCGTTATCTTATAGCGCCGATAAAAATCAAACCAAGGTCAACTGGCCAACCGCCAGTTGTAAATACCACCAAGACAACAACAGTCTTTCAGGCGGAACCAAAAAATTTAATTGCGATTTTACCGAGACTAAGAACGGCGTAACCGAACTTAAAACTCGCAAGGTGAAATACTCGGGCTATTTCGGGCTTTCAAAATCAGAGTTAGTACCCACCCTACTTGCTTCATCAATTGCAAGGCTACTGGGTTTTCACACTGAATCCTATTGCCCGGCGCGAATAAAATGCGAAAACTGCCCGAGCGACGACCCTTGGTCTCAAAATCGCTCTTCAGCAAACCCGGGAAGCGAAACCATTGAATTCAAATATTCAATTGTCGAAATACCGGTAAAACTAATGACAATCACTACAAACACGCAGCGAGCGGCATCGAGCTACCCGCCAGGACTTTTCTGGAAGGAACTTCTTACAATGAAAGATTCAGAAAAAAGCCTAATACGCGAAAAAGTCATCGAACGCGAAGCCTGGATTCTTTGGGTTAATTTTTTAGCCGATACCGATGCGTTTAATTTCAACCAACGTCTTTCATGTAAAAAGGCATCTTTAAAAGACGATAAAGTCTATTGTGAAAAACCCGTTGCGTACACTCACGACTACGGCCACTCTTTTTACTATCGATTTCAGTTCCAAAAATGGGTTGAGTATCAACCCCTGATACAAAATTCCGATGGAACTTGCTCAGGTGGTCTTTCAAACAAATTAATGCGCGACGAACGCAAAGCCGAACCGAGTACCGATCTTCTCTACTCGCCTAAAATTAGCTCCGAAGCCCGTGATTTTCTAGTCAGTCGTCTCAGCAACATCTCTGAAAAACAATGGCGCGACATTTTCAAGATTTCAAATGCAGACCGATTGTTCAACTTGTCCACCGATGACTGGTACGCAAGCGTCAAGAACAAAATTGAAACAATGAAACGCATTCGATGCGCCCCTCTTGACTCGAGAACTTCAGTGCTATCAAGTGGCTTGTAATAAATTAATACGTCTTTTCTTAGGATTTAGTGCCTGAGCTAGCGCTTATTTCGCTTATGCAGATGTTCTCATTTTAAGACGAATTTAAAGCTTTCGCGCAGTTTTGTAAATTCATAGCACTGGCTCAATCCATTATTCTAGATACAACAAACAAGTAACGAATATGGGGGCCATATGAAATTTGGTGTAAAAAGAAATTATGTGAAACTAACAGAAGAACAAAACAGCTTACTTAACAAAATTGAAAGTAATCTTGAAGCGCTGAAAAATCCAGAATTGCAAATCAAAGCAGCCCGAACGGACTCTACGTTGGACTTAGATAAAACAGCACTTTTGAAAACGAGCTGTGGCACCGAGTTTTTCAACACGGCCATCTAATTTAATCGCCTCATACAGCCGACGGCGAAAGCCGTCGGCTTTTTCTTTACGGACTTAAGACCGTAAAAGGAAGGCAATCAGCTCATTTTCAAGTAGACTGTTTTACGTGTCTACAATCGATGAAATAGAACAACTTATTATTTCTGGCCAAATCGAATCTGCCAAAACGGCATTAAAAAAACAACTTGGTCGAAAGAGAACTCCGCAAGAAACTCTTAAACTTGCAAATTTTTCCCGTCGATTGAGTCTAAGTGAACTGTCGCTCAAACTTCTCTTCGCAACTCTACATGACCCGATGCCAGCCTCACCTGAAGAAAAATGCGAATACGCAACCTCGCTTATTCAATTGGGTTACTACCGCGAAGGCGATGAGATCCTATCCCAAATTGAAAGTGAAACTTACCCGAAATCACTTCTCTTTCTGGCTTTTTCACACATATACAGATGGGACTATTTCAGCGCCGAAGAAAAACTGAATCTGTATTTAAAAAAAAT
Organism: Pseudobdellovibrio sp.; assembly: GCA_043769795.1. GTDB lineage: Bacteria > Bdellovibrionota > Bdellovibrionia > Bdellovibrionales > Bdellovibrionaceae > Pseudobdellovibrio. The sequence goes on from JAYVIY010000433.1 coordinate 32,203, forward strand.
TGGCAATAGTTCAGAGTATGATTCTTTTATAGGACTGACAAATTTAGCCGCTTGCATGGTTATCAATTCGGCTCCTTTTACTGAAACAGAATACATGCTAAAGGATCTCTTGCAGAAAATAGGCAAAACCACTTATCTGCGACTTAAAGCCAATTTATTCGAACTTTCTGCGCATCTTTATATTTACAACGATAGATATGACGACGCAAAACGAAGTCTAGACTCAGCAGAATCGATTCTTTCTGATTTAGATGCCGCATACGATGGCTTTTATATTCAAAAATGGCGAATGATTCTCAACTTCAAGAAAAATCCGAACTCGAACGAAGCCATTGAAGCGGTCGGTACTTTCAGAGCAAAATCTCTCGCTCACGGACGATGGGAAATTGCCCGCGATTGTGATTTACATCTCGGTATCTCGAATCGAAATCAATCCGTTCTTCAACATCTCTACTTCGGCACTCCATTTGAATCTTACCGACAACGTATTCTTCGTTTAACAGACGGAAAAATTGTTATTCCCGAAACCTATAACTGGAGAATACAGCAAAGCCAGCCCTCAGAAACCATTTTAGACATCGGCACCGGCAAAATTGAAGGCCCCCATGTCGGCGAAGATCTCTTTAAGAAAAGTCAGGCCCTATCGCTCTTGCAATCGCTGGCCGGCGATTTTTACCGACCCCTGCGATCCTCATCAGTTTTTGAAAAAATTTTTCCTGGGGAGTACTACGACCCGTTTTCTACTCCAAATCGTATCCACCAGGTCGTCTGGCGCCTTAAAAAAGAACTCAAAGCACGGAACATTCCGCTTGAGATCAACTCTGAAGACGGATTTCAGATCATAGCAACCACCCCCGGATTCGGTTTAAAGATAGGTCTGCAGGGCGATCTAAAGGCTGACCCCATTTCCATTTTAAAATCAGAATTTAAGGATGAAAAATTCAACTCGAAGCAGGCGTCGGAAGTTTTAAATTATTCTTTACGTAAAACCCAGCAGATTCTAAAGGCCGCCATAGAGGAATCACAGTTCAAACAAATCGGAACCGGAAAAAACACTAAGTATCATTTTTAAATTGATATTAAAAAGACTGTACATCTCGATAAGTCCTGCCGTTAAATTCTAAAATTATTTCTTCATCTAACTGGAAGAATTGCAGCTCACTGGCCTCAACACTGACATCGACATTCTGGCAGTTGCTTCGAACCAGCTTAATATCACTTTGAGAAAAAATCTTAATTCTGAAAGCAAAAGTGCCATCAAGCGGGCACAATTCACCTGAGACATATTCAGTAAATCTATCAGTGCCATCACCACCTCGGAACACAGGCATATCCATAGGCACCTTGATAATTCCCGTATAAGGATCGCCACCACCCGGGTTTTGATTAGTGGGCGCGAGGCTATTGCTGACCGAAGTCGCTAATGAATCACTGCCTGCGCTGTTACCAGCGCAATTTTGAAATAGCAGTGGCAATAAGATAAGTAATCCTAGTATAAAAATACTGAGGCGTGGTGATTTCATTAATTTAAGTATGACTTATTTTCAATGATAATTAAAATCAAAATACTGT
>JAYVIY010000434.1:0-2437 GCA_043769795.1 Pseudobdellovibrio sp.
TTTTCATAAATACCTTTTTTAATTATTTTTTCTTTAAGAGATCAGCCAAGCCGCTCAGAGAAGAGTTTGCAAAACCGGTTTTTGTCGTAACTGACTTCCAGGTCTGGTCATCAATTTCAGTGGGAACCCCCAATGAAATCTTTTTTTGGTCAGTGAGTATTTCATCAATCTGAACTTGCAGTGTGTCGCCTTTTTTTCTGGTTTCATACATCTGGTGATCGACCGAATCGCGCCATTTTGACTTTGGTAATAGACCGGTAACTCCGGGCGCAATATTAACAAACAATCCGTAGACTTCTTTCTTCTCGACCGTTCCTTTATGTACAGAATGAATAGGAAAATTCTGAGAGACCAAAATCCAAGGATCGCTTTCGCCGCCACCCTGCTTGATTGACAGAGAAATCTTCAGGCGGCCGTCAATTTCTTCAGATCGGAGCAATTTCACACTCACGGTCTGTCCAACATGCAGAACTTCACTTGGGTCAGCTAAACGTGACCAACCCACTTCAGAAATGTGAACTAAGCCTTCGACGCCATTTTCAAGAGTTACAAAGGCACCGAATTTTTCAATTCTTGAAACCGTTCCGGTAAAAATATCGCCGGGTTTTGCTTCATCGATAAAAAGACCTTCGTTTTCTACTTTAAGCTGATCAAGTAATTTTCTGCGGGAAACAACTATGTTTCGGGTTTCTAATTTTGTAATTATGAAGTCGAATTTTTTATCGAGGTAAGATTGTTGATCGGTGACCCTTATATCCATTTGGCTTACCGGACAAAAAGCCACTTTATTGTTAATCGTAACACGAAACCCGCCGTTACAGATTTCGGTTACGCGCCCCTCAACCGGCAACTCCATGTCATAGGCATCTTCCAATGATTCAAGGTCGCTGTTCGATTTTTTAGAACCCTTTTTAGTTACCCGGATTTCTCCGCCCTTAGTTTTAATGACGACAACTTCAATACTGTCGCCGACTTTGTACTTCAATTGTTTATTCTCATCGAGTAACTCGACTGTAAGTATCATTGCATCGTTGGGTGTCGAGGTTGAAACAAAAGATTCTTCCTTACTGATCGATAGAATTTCACCGATAAAGGAGTCTCCGTTAGATAATTTTTTACCGACAGAACCCAAAGAGTTTTCGAAAAGTGATGCAAAATCTGTTGTTGGTTTAGCATTTAACTCATCACCGAATAAATCACGTTTAGACATAGTTTACCTCTAATTTTGAACACTGAGTTTAGCTGAAATGATCAGGAGATCAAGGCCATTAGGGCTTAAAATGACGGTTTTTAACCGATAGAGTCAGCTCGAAAGTGGCAATTTTTTCTGTTGCACTAACAGATGGCACAATCGCATAGGCTTTCATCGTGCGGTTAATTCTATCTGGGCTGGTCTTCGCCGCATTGATCTGCTCGACGACGACGTGGGCCTCTTCACAAATAAAATGCACATCACCTTCGGCCCGTTTCAAAAACTCGGCTTTATAATCTTTAAATAAGAAATCGATTTTCAGTCCGGATTCCTGAATTTTTTTTACCGCTAACATTGCAATGCAAAGTTCTGAACCAATGGCCAGTGCGCCGAAATACATCGCACCTAAATGGTTCTTTGTTCTGAATCCGAGCGGAACTTTCAGCACGGTGCGGGCATCTGTTGCTTCTATAACTCTCGGGCCGCAAAATCCGATCAAGGGTATTTTAGACCACGCATACAATGACAAAAATAGATTATTTTTAAAATTTTGAAGTTTACTCATCGGTGCTTTAGAGCTTAAATGAATTCAATGAAAATAGAAACTCCTTTTACAAAAATGATGAAGATTCAGTACCCAATTATCGGCGCTCCGATGTTTCTTGTTTCGAACGTTGATATGGTGGTTGCAATCAGTGAAGCCGGCGGAATCGGCACCTTTCCGACTTTGAACTACCGACCCGAAGAGAAATTCGCGGACGCACTGAAAGAAATAAGAAGTAAAACAAAAAAACCCATCGGGGTTAATATCATCGTAAATAAAAGTAACAAGAGGGCCGCCGGTGATTTAAAAACCTCACTTGACCACGGTGTTGAACTTTTTATTACATCTCTTGGGTCACCGAAAGAAGTTATTCAGCAAGCTCACAGGCAAGGCGCCAAGGTTATTTGCGACGTGGTTAACTTAGAACATGCTAAGAAAGTTCAGGATCTCGGAGCCGATGGCGTCATTGCCGTGTCATCCGGAGCCGGAGGACATGCAGGGCCCATTTCTCCTATCGTGTTGATCAGTTGGCTGAAGAAAAAACTCGAAATTCCGGTTATAGCTGCCGGAGGCATTGCTGATGGCGCCACCATGGCTTCGATGCTGGTGCTCGGCGCTTCAGCAGTCAGTGTGGGTACTCGGTTTATAGCCTGCAAAGAAGCCGTCATTGATCAGGCTTACAAAGAGGCCGTCATTGCGGC
>JAYVIY010000435.1:0-6641 GCA_043769795.1 Pseudobdellovibrio sp.
CTGATCAAAATGGATAAATTTGTTCAAGATGGTTCAAATCTTACCCTGAAAAGCTGATCGCTTCGATTGTTATTTAGTGTCGCGCATCTGATGTTTTGGCCATGAAGTTGCAATGAACAATTCGATAGAGGTTACTATGGCGATTTTACTACAGGCGTTACCGTTCGACTTTGATGCCCTTGAGCCCTATATGTCTGCGGAAACCCTAAATATACATTACACAAAACATCACCAGGGCTACGTGGATAAACTCAATGAATTAATTGAAGAAACACAGTATGCCAAATTATCATTGGAGCAGATTATTCTGAAGTCTGCAAAAAAAACCGAATCTGTAACGGATAAAAAGATATTCAATAATGCCAGTCAGAACTGGAATCACAATTTTTTCTGGAACAGCATATGCGAAGCCTATGATCAAAAGCCCTCAAAGGCGCTAACCACTATTCTGAAAAAAAGTTTTGGTGGCAAAGACGAATTTATAGAACAGTTCAGTGCAAAAGCTGCTGATTTATTCGGGTCGGGCTGGACATGGCTAGTGAAAAACAAAGATCATTCTTTAGAGATATTCAGCGGCAGCAATGCGGAAAGTCCTTTGGTCCACGGCAAAATTCCGCTACTGGCTTGTGATGTATGGGAACACGCTTATTATCTGGACTATAAGAATGAACGCAAAACATACATCAAAAAATTCTGGCAAGTGGTCGATTGGGAGTTTGTTGAGAAGTGTCTGTCGGAGAGCGAAACAGGTAGGATGAGAAAAAAATATGCCAGCGCCGCTCATAGTTTACGTTAAAGTTTAATATCAATGAGATATTCCATAATTTTTATCTATTTGGCTTTGTTGTTGTCGCTTTTTTCATGTGTATCGGCTTCTGTTCTTGTGAAAGCTGAAGACACAACATTTAAATATGCTGAGAACCGACTCAGTCACACGACTCTGATTGTATCGGAAATGAACGCGCCCTCCGATGAAAAAACTTTATTTTTACAGGCTGAAGGTTTTTACCGCTACCGTTTTGAGCCGCTTGAGCAGTCTTCGGCAGTATATTTCGCTGAAGCGGCTTCTGCCATTACGGATTTTCCCGGATTTCAATCATTTGCCGGTTCCTTGAGTCTTTCAGATATACGACTGCGAGCTTCTGATAGTGCCGCTCAATTGTGGGAAACCCTGCTTCTGCATCATCCACAAACTAAACTTAGAGGGCTTACTTTGTACCGGCTAGGCTGGGCTTATCGTTATGTCGGGGCCGAAGGACTTCCACGAAGTTCTCCGAATGAGGCTTTTGATTTACTTATCAAGGAAGAGCCAGATTCAAAATTGGCAGACTTTGCCACTGAAGCCAAAAAAGTCGAATGGAAGTCAAAATCGACGGCTGCCGGGCGGTCAATTGTTCCGGGGTTGGGTCAAATTTATGTGGGCGAAACGAAAAGTGGAATAACACGAATGGCGATAGCCGCTCTGGCCGCCGTAGCCGTAGCGGCTCCATTTTATGAATCTTCACGTCGCGGAAATGACGTGAGATGGGCCCGTGACTCGGCGCTAATTTTAACAGGTTTGGCTGGATTAATCGTATTGAGTTTTGATTACACCTCCTCGTACCAGGATGCGATGCGAGGAGTGGTTCAATGGAATGAGCGTAGGGAGCAAGAATTTGAAATATCCCATCCGCTGGCTCCCTGAATGACCGGCTCTCATCCAACGGCCTCAGACCATTCCGATGATGAATTAAAGAGTGGCGAGTAATTCTCATTATGAGTTGATATAAAATTAAAGCTTAATTCTTCTTCGGTTTGATTCCATAGACTTTCAAGCTTGTTACCAATTTTATTTTTATGATTTCAATTTCTGAAAGTCTCAGCGGCAGGCGCTGTTCATCGACACGCTTTTATTGTTGGCTGACCATTTGCCCAGTTGAGTAGAAACCCCTACGGGTAATAAATTTCGATTAACTTCTTGAAAAAAATCAATAGGTGATACGGTTAAAATAAGCCGGCGATGAATTTCTAGAGACTCAGCTCGCACATTAACAGTAAAATAAATTGGAATTTTGTTTTCAGCCAAGTAATCAAAAAGTTGTGTCGTGGGTTCAAAAAAATTATCACTTTCATCTGTCGCTGAAATCAAGACATTTGTATCGACAACTAATCCATTTTTTAAAGAAGGCTTGTCAGTCAAACCCTCTAAGCTGCCGGTACAGCAAGTTCTTCTACTTCCGAAGTCCACCTTCGGCACACCATGCCAATGTCAAATTTCAAGAAGAAGAAGAAGAAGAAGAAGAACCCTTTGCCCGTCTTAACTAGAAAGAATAATTGCCAGAAAGCTGATAGTAGCTTGAACTCGTTGTTGCGGTTTTAATATTGGATACATAATTAGTGGTTCCAGCTTCAGCTGTTAAAGAAAAATCGTTGGAAAAATCAAAAATTAAACTGCCAGAAAAATCTTGTCCGACAGTTCCCTTTGCATAAGCCGGCGTAGTTCTGTCATAATTCAGATCAATACTGATAAAATCGCTCAACACAAACCCGAATCCGCCACTTAAAGTGAAGTCTCCGTAGCCCGCCACTTCATTTGCAAAAATACTTGTTAAATTATTTGAATTTATCGTTCTTAAATCAGCAACAAATCTATTAATATCTTTAGTGTAAAAATATTTTTTAAAAGCCAGACTGAAACTTGATTGGTTACTAAAATAAAAATTATTTCCGAACTTTATGCTTGATTTTAGCATTGAGGTGTCAAAGTTAACCGGAGAAATCGGATCGTGTTGAATATAACCGGAATCTAATCTGGCTTTTAATTTAATTTTGGAAAAAAGGCCATTTTCAAAATCAAATTTCTTGGAATACTGCAAAAATATTGAGTTCGACATTACATCAACAGTTTTTTCAATCGAATTTGTATAACCGAGCGAATAAGTTTCTTCACTTGGAGTCGCCACGCCGATACTCGTACTGATTTCTTTCGATGTTAAACTTACACTCGCATTATTGAGGTCCGTCGCATCATATTGTCCGGTAGAATAGCCGAGAGATATTTTATAAAGAGTTTCTTCTTCTTCAACATTATCGTTGGGTTCTTGGGACCAATTAAGATCTATAGAATTAATCGAAGAGCTTGAACTTTTATAAGTTTCAAGATTTACATCACTAGCCACAGATCGTGACGTAATGAAATTCAATATAAATGTAAAGATGAGATAATATGACTTCATAAAATTTAAGAGAGCCCTGCGGCTCTCTTAAGTAATTTATTTAGTGCCTTTCGCCTTCTGATTTTTCGTTCTCTTTTTTATCTTCGTGTCTTTCCTTACGATCTTGACGTTTTTCAGCACGGCCTTCTTTGCGGTCTTGACGTTTTTCGGCGCGACCTGGTTGGTCATCTTGGCGCTTTTCGCCTTTTTCGTCCTTATCATTATCGTCTTTGTCTTTGTCTTTGTCTTTTTTGTGCTCGCCTTTTTTCTTGTCGTGCTTGTCTTTTTTCTTTTTCTTCTTTTTGTCTTTGTCGTCTTTTTTATCTTTATCTTCGTTCTCTTTTTTCTCTTCGTTTTTTACTTCTTCTTTATTTTCAGTTCCTGTCGGAGCCGGAGCCGAAGTTTGCGCGAAAACTTTTCCGGTTGAAAAAGACGCCGCGATTAATAATGCCAATAATAAATTTTTTTTCATTCTGATCTCCTTTGATCATTTTAGTCCGCCCATTTTTGATCCGATGTTAATTTCTGTCAATTAACAAAATGGCTTTAAACAAGATTTGATTGTCTAACAGCTTTCACGACCTTTCTTACCTTGTTCTCTTCCAAGTCTTTATCGCCTGCATTAAAGGCTCATCCACTGCGGAAGGTGGAGTGGGCTTAGAAACGCCAATTTTTTCGAGGCCATTTCAGCCAGCACTGCAAACGGTTTTTTCAAAAAATAGCGAATAGCTACACCATCAAGAGTGTGGTTCGATAGTAAACTGCCTCAAAAATAGAAATGCATCATAAAGTAAGCGTAATCTTCCACTCCTGATGCCGAGGCAGCACTCACTTTTTTTGAATATAAAGTCTCGATTTCAAAATGAGGTCGCGGGTACCAGGTAAAACCGAGTCCATAATTTGAAACGTCATCACTAACGCTACTTGACCATTCCTGAACTAATTGCAGATGAAAACCTTTCTCAAATTCGTAACCTAATTTTACCAGCTCGTTAATTGATTTTTCTTCGACATCAGTATTATTTTTTTTCCACTGGTGATCAATTTCAGCTAAGGTATAAAAATGTTCCGTCCAACCCAAAACGGCCTGCCCCCCTAAAACAATTTTTTTATAATTCAGTGCCTCACCATACCAATAGTTCAAACCGACTTTGTGTTGATCATTTATATTTTTCTGCAACTGAATATTTATTGTCTGTTCTTCATCGCGCACTGATGATTCTAAAAGTGATTTTGATAAACCCAAAACTAAATTATAGCTTTCACCATTATATTGTAGATCTATGGCGTCGCGTTCGCTCCCCGGCCCAAAGCTTAAATTTCTTCTTATAAAATAGTTATGCTGCGGAATATTCAGACCATAAACCGGCACATAGCGACCTGCTCTTAAAGACAACTCATCTGAATACTGAAACGAAAAATAATACTTCGTTAACTTAGGTTCCAAACTTTGGTTTTCTTGACGGATTTGCCCAACACTTCCAAAAGCAGTCAATTTTTGAAAAGTAACTGCCGCTTGAAAATTAGCTTCCATCCAGATATTTCGTCCGGCTTTGAATTTTTCATTTTCTTGTTGCACCTGTAAAACTCTTACATCCCCACCTAGATTTAACCAATTACTTACGGTTTCAGGATTAATAGCATAAAAAGCACGGGCTTCTTTTTCTTTACCCCATGTGCTTAACACCTCGTAAGAAATAGTACGTCCATAGGCGTTTAAAAGGCCACCTCCCGAATTATTCACATGGCAGGCACCACAATTAACGTAGTGATGCCTGATCATTTCAGGAAAAGCCTGAAGGCGCAGCGATATTAAAAGTATAGGAAGTAAGAATCGCACAATTACCTTAATTAACTTTCATTATTTTATTCAAAAAAACCTTGATTTTGACTATATCAGCAACCTTAACTCCTAAATAAGAAGGAATTTCAATGTTAAAATCTGAAAGTCTAATTTCAAAGCTTGCGTTTGAACCTAAGTTTGCTGATGTAACACTGTAAAATCCTGAAACTTCTTTTTGTACGCCATGAAGATTTAATATGGCCTTAAAAGCTTGATTAGTTGCAGTCGGATTTACTAAAGAAAAACCCTTCGGCAAATTAAACTGGTTAAATGTGAGTTTGGCTTCTGCAAATTGACCAACTTGCAGATATTTATTCAACAAATGTTCATCGCGTAATTCGATACCTGTCTTTAAGCTTTTAAGACTAAAGCGAATATCGCCTGTTAACATATTATTTTCAAATTGTAGATTGGATGTTGCGCCTTCGCCGGCGCCTTTAATTTTCAGCATACTCGGACGACCGATGGCTTCAAACTCAACCATTCCGTCTTTTGGATTCGATGTTAGTTGAATAGCTGCATTTGCAGATAAACTTAGAATTGTCATTGCTGTGATAACTATTTTATTTCTCATATTTTTTCCTTTTTAATTTAAAATTCTTATTTATGGTAATCCTAATCGAATCCATTCGGTCAGAACTTCGATTTCAGATTTGGTTAACTGTTGTAATTTTGATTTTACCGGTGGCATAGGCTCAACCGGGTCTTGAATAACATCTAACAGATAGCTCTCTTCGGGCTTTTCAAAATTAAGCAGCGCTTTGCCTTCGAATTTTCGGTTATAGGCCTCAAATATTTTCTGACGCGTTGAGAGATCTAAAAATTTAGCTTCGCCATTCGGATTATGGCAAGTTGTACATCTGGCAAAAAATATTTTTCGCGATAGCGAAGTCCAGCTTGGCATAAGCTTGTCGTCCGGAATCGGCAGGGCAGGTTTAGGCTTATCATCCGTGGCAACTGTATTTTTCGCACCGTCTGCAACCCACTCAGCAAGTAACTTCTTCTGTTCACCCGTAAGCGGACTCGCGTTTTTAGGCATTCGGTCGGTTTCGATATTTTGAACTATTGAATTTAAATCCTGCTTTACGGAATCATAAAAGTTGTAGTTTTGATGACACTTAATGCAACTTGGCTCGAAAATAGTTTTCTTTACGGTCTCGAATGCAATTCCTGCGTTCTGATTTGCTTTTTGATCCGGACTTGGAATAGAAGGACTATCCTGGTCTTTTTTTTGATAATAGTTTCCGCAAGCTGATAAGCCTAAAATAAACACTATAAATAACAAAATTTTAATTTTCATAGCACCTCTCCTATCTCTGTAAATTTTTTCTTATAAAGTTCTAAATTTTCAGACATTTTATTTCGGTGACCTACGGCTAATATTAAAAATGGTTTTTCAAAGCTAGGACGATTTGCTATTTCATTTAAAAAACCCATCGGATTTGGTGTATGTGTCAATGTCGCTAAACCCAAATGATGTAAGGCTGTAATGAGTATTCCGGTGGCAATACCCACTGATTCTTTTGCATAATAACAATTTGATTTTTCTTCACCGACAATTTCATTATTTTTGTAGAAAATGATGATAAGAGCTGCAGCTTCGG
>JAYVIY010000436.1:0-6605 GCA_043769795.1 Pseudobdellovibrio sp.
CATGTTGAACATCATATTATGCCGTTTAACGTTTACGTTAAAGTTGCCGGCGCCCTTTTTATTCTGACCTTTTTGACGGTCGGCGCCCACGTTCTTAAAGAACATTATCCGGTGCTTCAGCCTTTTGGCGGTCTGGTGGCATTTGCGATTGCTGCGGTGAAAGCTTATCTGGTTATGGCTTTCTTCATGCACTTAAAATACGACGTTCCTTCAAATAGAATCATTTTTTCAACGGGTTTTATTTTTCTCGGCGTTTTCATTTTCTTTAGCGCCTTAGACATTTACACCCGAATTTTTCAGGGTAGTGTTTTGTAAGTTGTGTTTAAAACTTATACGAGTCTGACTAAATTCGGCATTGTCATCTTTGTTCTTCTTGCCGGCGTTGCCGGTTATGCGACGAGCTTTCAGATTGAAAACAGTTTTCAAGTTCGGCATTTTCTCTGGTTTATCGGCGGGCTTTACTTTTTAAGTTCGGGTAGTCTCGCTCTCAATCAATTTCAGGAATACAGACTTGATCAGAAAATGCCTCGCACGGCCAATCGACCCATCGCCAGTGGTCGGCTTAAACCAGCTGCAGGCCTCATCATTGCTGTTACGTTGCTTTTTGTGGGCGTTAACATGCTTTACGAACTTTCAATGACCGCAGGCTTTGTCGCAGTGACTTCAGTGGTTTTATATAACGGCCTCTACACGATGTACCTTAAGCCCAAATGGGTGTTTGCGGCTGTGCCCGGAGCCATTCCCGGAGCGTTGCCGGTAACCATCGGCTATGCGGTTAACAATCCGGATATTTTTAATTCTGAATCTTTTTATTTATTCTTGATCATGTTTCTTTGGCAAATGCCGCATTTCTGGGTGATTGCAATTCGCTATGTTGAAGATTATCGCTTGGGGGCCATTCCTACTTTGCCGGTTACGCTCGGAATACCGAGAGCCCTTTTTCACATCGGCCTTTATACATTTACCTACTGCGGAGTGGCCATTGCCGCACCGTTTTTTCTGCACTCCAGCTGGATCTACGCGGCCTTAGTGTTTCCATTTGCATTTATGCTGCTCAAAGAATTTTTTCAAATGTACCGAAGCGAAGCCAAAGAACGATGGTTCGCTTTTTTCATGTGGACCAACGTGAGCATGCTGGTTTTTCTATTTATACCGGTACTGGATAAATGGAGCTTCCTTTTCATCGGGCGCGCCTAGAAATCTTTAATTTTGTATTTAGTTGATTCGGATATCTTCGGGAGTGTCTATTTGCCGCAGCGGATGAGCTTTCTTGAATGCCTCAAGTGCCAGACAGTTGTCATTGATTGCAGAAAGCTGCTTATAAACTGAAATATCTACGCCGAAACGAAGCGAAGAAAATAATTGTGGAATCAAAAAAAGATCGGCGGCACTCATGGTATCTCCGAAACAAAATTTTCCACTGTAAGGTGCCAGTGTTTTTTCAACGGCCGATAAACCTTCGGTAATCCATTTGTTTTGCCATTGGCTTTTTTGATCCGCTGTAATCTTAAATTCTTTTTCAAGAAAATGAGTTACTTTTAGGTTGCTCAAGGGGTGAATATCAGAATTAATTACTTCGCAGACCTGTCTGATTTTAGAGCGTTCAAAAGCATCTTTCGGAAACAAAGCCGCAGACTCCGGAAAAACTTCATCAAGATATTCAATAATCGCAAACGACTGAGAAATGACTTTTTCATTGTGGACCAGCGTCGGAACGCCACCTGCGGGGTTAAGCGTTCGGTAATTTTGTGCGTTTTGTTCTCCGCCGTTGTTGATCAGGTGAACCGGAATATAGTTATACTTTAAGCTTTTTGCCTCTAATGCAATGCGAACGCGGTAAGAAGTTGAGCTGCGAAAGTAATTATGCAAGGTGAGATTAGACATTTTTGAAATATAACATAGAAAAATAAGTCTCGTCATTTGCTGCGCATGGTCTACTGGTTTTTATTCTGAAACATTGTTACCCTAAGCCCTCACAAAAGGAGAGCTCATGAAAAAGATGCTTGGTCTGATTTTATTGGTTTTGTCGCCGTCGGTTTTTGCTCAAAAAACCTCTCCGGATTTTTCTTACTCGATGCCTGCCGTTGAAGCCGGATTTAAATGGAATACCGCTAAATTTACCGGTTCAACATCTGATAGGCAGGAAGTTGGCTACCAGGTTGGTGTTTCTACTGTCTTAAATTTTTCAACTAAGTTCGGTCTGAGAACCGGCATGTTTTATTCAGAAAGACCATTCGGTTCAGAAGTTTCAGGTCTGACCCGTAAAGGTAAAATTTCTTACTTCGAAGTTCCCGCGCAATTTATGTTTAAACTTGAAGATTATGCCGGAGTTTATGTTGGTCCTTCACTGGCTATTAAATTGGGAGACGAAGTCAGCACCGGCACTCTCGCCGAACCCAAGTCGATGATCATCCCATTGACCTTCGGGGCCCAATTTAAATTTTTACCGAATTTAGGAGCCAACGTATTTTTTGAAACCGTTTCCGGCGATTTAGCTAATGGTGTTTCCAATTCACGCGCCGTCGGTGTTAACTTGCTCTTCACATTAGACTAGAATAATCGGAGTTCTTATGAAGTTAGCCTCTCTGAAGTCGCCGGCGTCGCTCGATGGTGAACTTGTCGTCGTTGCAAAAGATTTAAAAAGCTATGCGCGGGTAAGCCATATAGCGCCTTCGCTCAGAGAAGCCGTCGAAAAATGGAACTCGGTGAAGAATAAACTTTCTGAAATCTATAGCGAACTTAATCGCAATCAATACGCGCAATCAGAAAAAGTAAGCGATGAAAAAATTTTTCACTCGGCTCTTCCGCGAACTTGGCTTTTTGCCGACGGGTCCGCGTTTATTCATCACATCAAGCTTGTAAGGCAAGCTCGCAAAGCGGCTCTACCCGAAACTCTACTAACTGTTCCCTTGATGTACCAGGCGGAAAGCGGTCGATTTTTAGCTCCAACTGAAGATATTCCTCAACTTGATTTCGCCCACGGCACTGACTTTGAGGCTGAAGTAGGAGTTATTACCGATTTCGTACCCGCGGGCACGAGTGCTGAAAAAGCTTTAGAACATGTTAAATTGATTGTATTGATCAACGACGTGTCGCTTCGGGGTTTAATACCGGAAGAGTTGGCTCAAGGTTTTGGGTTTTTTCAGAGTAAACCAAATAAGAGTCTTTCACCGATCGCCGTAACACCGGATGAACTGGGCGAGGCCTGGAAAAACGGTCGGGTAAATCTTCCCCTTCATGTCAAATACAACTCTGAATTTTTCGGAAAAGCCAATGCCGGAGAAATGCATTTTCATTTTGGACAGCTCATCGCCCACGCGGCCCGAACCCGAGATCTGGCGGCGGGCACTTTGATCGGTAGTGGCACGGTTTCAAATGAAGATGCAAAGATGGGTTCGGGTTGTATTGCAGAAATACGTATGCTTGAGCAAATCAATTCAGGGGCTATCAAAACGCCGTTTATGAAAGAAAATGATACGGTCGAAATTGAAATGAATGATACTAACGGCGCCAGTATTTTTGGCCGGATATTTCAAAAAGTTAAAAAAGTTAATTGATGCAAAACTTTGCGGTTCACAAAAATTTTTATCCGGATTATCGCCAACTGCGAAAAGAATTCGTTAATCATTTTAAAGATTCGCGCTCGACTCATCAGAAACGTTTTGTCTGGGATTTTTGGTACGATGAAGACCAATACCACGCTATTAGAACTCCGGCCTTTCATTATTTTTCTCAAGCCACGTACCGAAATTTTCATTCTTACCTGGTTCAATGGGGCCGTGAAAACTTAGGTTGCCACGACATTTCGCCTCCGTGGCTGAGTTACTATGTTGATGGCTGTTATCAGAATTTGCATTCGGATGTTCCACACGGCCCATGGGCCTTTGTTTATTCACTGACTCCGAATAAAAAAGAATTTAAAGGCGGCGAAACCCTGATTCTGAAAGAGAGCACTTTAAATTACTGGCAGAACTACAAGCAAACTAATAATTACGAATTTAGTAATTTTGCCGACACTCTGGTCTCAAAGATGAATCAGTTAATTATTTTTGATCCGCGTTTTCCGCACGGGGTAACCGAAGTTAAAGGCACCCGCGATCCGCTGAAGAGCCGCTTGGTTCTGCATGGGTGGTTTGTTAATCCGCGACCCTATGTGGTTGGTGGATTAAGTACAGCGCAAGTGCAAAAATCGGTGCAGCCGGTCTTTGCAGGCATTTCAAAGGTGCTTGAACAAATTGACCTGCTTGATGGAGTGCTCTCAATAAGACTGAAGGTCAGCTCAAATGGAAAAATCGAAAATTACAAATTGGTATCGAATACTTTAGTTTCTCTTGCGCATAATGAATCTGATATTATTTATTTGCAAAAAGAACTCAAACGCCTTTTTACTCAGACTCAATTCATCAAAGCTAATAAGGGTTCGGTCATTACCATGCCCTTACTTTTTAAATAAATTACAGAGAGTACCGGTATTCAATCGGGATGCTAACATCCGGATGCAGCGAAACCCTTACCGGACAATTATTGCCGTAAGCTTCAATTTTAGACCGATAGTCCTGAGGTATGTTTTTTGGTAAGTCGATAATTGTTTTAAGACTGGCGATTTTTCGCGGACTGGCACTCATTACTTTTTCAACATTCATCGTTGAGTTTGTAACGTCGATTCCGTCTTTTTCGGCGAAGATTGCGATGGTCGTTAAAATACAGGTGCCCAGAGCGGTGGCCACCAGGTCGGTGGGAGAAAAACTCTCGCCACGACCCTGATTATCTTTTGGTGCATCCGTATCTAAACTGGCCAGTGAAGGTCCGTGTTCAGCTTTACAGTGCTTTGCTCCTAAATAAATTGCTTTCATGTGTACCATACAGAATATCCTCATTCCACTTAGTCAGATCAATACCCAGCGCTTTAGCGATGACTTCATTGATGTGTTCAACAAAAGTAAATTCTATCTGAGATAATACATCCGTTGGTACATCTTTTAAATCTTTTTCATTTCGCTTGGCCATGATCACTTTATTTACGCCCGCACGATGGGCCGCGATGATTTTTTCTTTTATTCCACCGACCGGAAGCACTTTTCCTCTTAAGCTGATTTCACCGGTCATAGCCAAACGCGGATTAACCGGCACCCTTGAAACCAATGAAGCCATCGATGTCAGCAGGGTAATACCTGCGGAAGGTCCGTCTTTGGGAATTGCGCCCGCCGGCAAATGAATGTGAATATCATACTTGCTGAAATCAAAGGTAGGAGCCAGAAAACTTAAGCGCGCCTTAATCAGCGACTTTGCAATCTGCGCTGACTCTTTCATCACATCTCCCAACTGGCCCGTAAGTATCATGTCGCCTTTTCCGGGAACCAGTGCAGATTCAATAAATAATATGTCGCCGCCCACCGGTGTCCATGCAAGGCCTGTAACTACCCCCGGTGTTGTCAGCTGGTCTGTAACTTCATAGGTGAATTTTTCAGGGCCGAAAATTTCTTCGATCGAGTACACACTCACATTAACTAACTTTTGGGTTTTCAATACGTCTTCAGCTTTTGCACGGCAAACTTCGCCAAGTTTTCGTTGCAGTTCGCGCACTCCGGCTTCGCGGGTGTAGTGTGAAATGATCTTTAGGATGGCCGCTTCACTGATTTCAATCTGGTCTTCAGTTAAACCGTTTTCCATAACTTGCTTCGGCCACAGATGGTTTCTTGCGATGTGGAGCTTTTCTGCCGTGGTGTAACCGCTCAATTCGATAACTTCCATTCGATCAAGGAGGGGCGATGGAATTGACTCGAGCGAATTGGCCGTTGCAATGAAAGTGACTTTTGACAAATCAAAAGGAGCTTCAAGGTAATGATCAATAAAAGTGTTATTTTGTTCTGGATCCATGACTTCAAGTAAGGCCGCGGCAGGGTCGCCGGCGTAGCCTCGTCCTAATTTGTCGACTTCATCCATAACTAAAACCGTGTCATTTTCTCCGGCTCTTTTAAGGGCCGATAAAATTCGACCAGGCAAAGCACCGATGTAAGTGCGACGATGGCCACGTATATCCGCTTCATCACGCACGCCACCGAGGCTGATGCGTTGATATTTTTTACCTAAAGCTTTTGCGATACTCTGACCTAGCGAAGTTTTGCCGACGCCCGGCGGGCCAACGAAAAGCAATATCGAGCCTTTTTTTTCTTTTTTAAGTTTTAATACGGCTAGATGCTGAAGAATTCGTTTCTTAATTTTATCAAGACCGTAGTGGTCGTCGTTCAATATTTTTTCAGAAAACCCAAGGTCAATGTCTTTCGAGTTTGACGACTTATTCCATGGAAGTGAAAACATAAAATCAAGATGAGACCTGGTCATCTGAAATTCCGGAGACTGCGCATTCATGTTTTCTAGTCTGCTGATCTGCTGAGTGGCGAGCTCAAGAGCTTCACCTTGGAGGTCCGATTCAAGAACTTTTTTGCGAAAGGCTTCAACCAGACTTTGTTCGGTCTTTTCTCCGAGCTCTTCTTTGATTGTTTTGAGTTGCTCGCGAAGAATGTGATCTCGCTGACTTTGGCCGATTTTTGAAGACAGCTTTTGATTTATATCCTGCTGAACAATGAGATTTTCTTTGTAATTAT
>JAYVIY010000437.1:0-6598 GCA_043769795.1 Pseudobdellovibrio sp.
ATAAAAAAGCCAGTGTTTTCAAGCTGTATATTCTTATACAGAAAATAATTTACAAATTAGTCTTTTGCCGATTGACCTGACATTTAAGAATCTGTAAGAAAGTGACTTCTTGAGGTAATTTAATGTCAAATCAACCAGAACGTCTGTTGGAAATCGGAAAGCTCTACTGTGATCGTGGAGATTACAGTCTTGCGCTCCCGAATCTCAATGAGGCGGCAAAAAGTTTTCTCGATGATAAGAACTTCAACTCTTATCTTAAGGCCTTGCAATTTATTTTGCGCATTTATGCTGAGCGGGCCGATCAAGAGCAAATAACACTTATTAAAGAAACTCTGCACGATTTAGTCATTCGTGAAGGAATCGAATTATCTTCAAAAATGTACTACGTTCTAGGTTTGTGCTCGAGCTTGAAACAACAGCCTGACAACGCCGTCGAATATCTTCGTAAGGCTCTTGAACTCGGTATGAAATCAAATAATCAAGAAGATATGTGTTACGCAATTCTTGGTTTATCAATCTGTTACCGTCAGCAGAAAAAATACGAAGAGGCTTTAAAAGAAATTTATAATCTTAATATATTTCTACAACTTCTCAACTTACCTGAGCTTAAAGCATCGGCTGCAAATTCAAATGCGCGCATTCTTATGGATTTGAAAAAGTATGATCAGGCACTGGACATCCTATGGTCGGCCTACGAAGAAATTAAAAATACTAAGCAGCTTTCAGTTGCACTGGTTATTTTAGAAAATATCGGCACTGTGCTTTATGAACTTGGTCAAAAAGACGCTGCGAAAATTTATTTAAATCTCGCTGCAAAATCAATAGATCCTGAAAATAATCGACTTCTCCTCAAGCGGATAGAAAAGTACCTGACTGATATTAATAAAAGTGCAAACTCTAGTACTGATCTGGTTTTTGACCTTGATAACCATGCCATTATCGAGAGATCCCTAGGTAAAATTGATTTTAAAAACCAATTTATACTTCTCGATCTTCTGAAGCTTTTCATTTCAAATCAAGGGCATATTTTTTCAAAAGAATATCTCGTTGAGCACGTATGGAAACAAAACTACGATCCTGAAGTTCATGACAATAAGATTTATGTAACTATTAAACGGCTCCGAAAAATGATCGAACCTGATTATGATAAACCAAAGTATATTTTCAGAGCAAAAAACGGTTACTACTTAAATAAGAGTGCAAAAGTTGAAATTAGTGAGTCTAGGGCCGGGGGGGCTTTGTAATGAAAAAGTTTTTAATCAGTTTAGCACTGGTGTTTTTGAGCTTAGCTGCTGCTGCAAAACCTGCCTTCGAGAGCGGATTAGTCTGTGATAATGCTAACATTTCCGGTGGCGACGCTTGGCCTTGGTCAATCGCCAAACCTTTCCCATGGGACAACATCGCGGGATACTGGAAAATCGGTGATGATAATTATTCTTACCTTTTTGCTCGTGTACTAAGTACCACGAACAGCAGAAAAATCCTGAGTCTTTCAGTCTTGGATGATGGAGTTTGCTCTAAACCTTATGCAAAAGGAACCGGTTACATTGATGTTACAGAAAAGAATGTACTTCGAGCCTTGGTTTCGGATGGTATTTTTAAATATCAATTGAAGCTCGGAATGTTTGATAGCCGCGATCTCGTTGGATTGAATTCGTGTTCGTCAGATATCATGGCGCTTTCAATTCAGGTCATTGCTCGAGTAAAAAAATCAAATGAACCAATTAGAAACATTGATCCGGGCGTAACAGAATTACGTAATTTAATTCTTAAAAAAGTAACCTTGAATGTCGATGAAGCCTGTAAACGATAAGCAGGCTGCTTAAAAAAATGTCATTTTTGCCCACCAAATCCAAAATTTGGTGAATTAAGTAAAAATTTCTTGTGTCTTTAATTAGAGGAGTTTATAAAAACTCTTCTACTACAGGGAGTTAGCTCAGTTGGTAGAGCGCCACCCTTACAAGGTGGATGTCGCAGGTTCGAATCCTGTACTCCCTACCATTTAATTTATTTTGAGTATTATAAGTCCCTATAGATTTCGATTTAAAATACATTGTACAGCTAAATTTAAATACAATATAAACTTTCATATGAGCGAACTTACGATACATTTACAAACCGCTGAAGATCTACGTGATCAGGCTTGGGACGAAAAATTCTTTAAATTTCTTTCCGAATCAAATTTGCAAATTATAGCGGATGACCCCCAACAAGGCCCAGATGGCTGGCCCTATTTGATTTGTGAATCCACCAGCAAGCCAGTTAACTCCGAATTTAAAATTGATACAGCTCAAAAGATACTGCATTGGCTATCAACCCGAGGAATAGGTCTGGTGGTTAATCCTAAAAAATTGCCCTATCCCGATTATATTTTTTCATTCGGAATGATCTGGTCATTTCGTGAAACTGGATATTTTATCAAGTATCAAAATCTGACAATCGAAAAAAAAATTGTTATCGACGATCAAAAAAATATTAAAGTCGGACCGCCGACGGCTGAGTATCTTCCTGCTTACATACGTTCGATTCTGCGTGATTTTTTAAGGGATCAAAGTATTTTCGACGCCAAAATTTTAATGATTTCGACGAATAGTGAAAACTACGACCTCTGTTTTAGTTTGGAATCACTTGGTGCCCCGCCTGAATCAGAACATGAAGGAATTCTGGAAGCTTTGGCTTGGTTTCTTCCGCCGCATTACACGTTGGCTGTCGTCAGCGACAAAGGTATTTCGGGTTTCGAATCTCTTTAACACTTTGGTCCAGTCGAGAGTGAAAAATCAATGTGCTGCTGCCAACTGGCAAAAATGTTATTCTGGTACACGGATTCGCTTTGTTTTTACAATTTGAAGGTGCACATGTTTAAGAAAATATTATTGTTGATAAAAAATGTCTCGTTGTTAAAAAAAATGTTAATCGGAGTTTTTGGTCTGTTCCTAATTGCGGGATTATCAATTTATCTGGTTTATTTGTCAGTATTACAAGGCCTGCCTGAAATCATTAAAATCGAAGATTATAAACCATTACTGGTCTCTCAGGTTTATGATAGAAATAATAAAAAAATCGGTGAATTCTACCGCGAGCGTCGCGTATTAGTTCCCTACAGTGACATGCCTAAAAATATTATTCACGCCTTTCTGGCGGCTGAAGACGGGCAATTTTTTGAACACAACGGAATTAATTTTCAGGGGCTTTTACGAGCTGCTATCGTTAATATGCGCGCCGGCTATAAAGTTCAGGGTGGTTCAACTATCACACAGCAGGTGGCTAAAACATTATTTCTTTCGAGTGAACGAAGTTATACCAGAAAAGTTAAAGACATTTTACTCGCTTTACAAATGGAAAAGAATTTAACTAAAGAAGAAATTCTCTATCTTTATCTGAATCAGATTTATTTTGGTGAAAGCGCTTACGGAATTGAAATGGCGGCTCAAACATATTTCAGAAAACCGGTTAAACAGCTGACCTTATCTGAATGCGCAATTCTGGCTGGACTACCGAAAGCTCCGTCGGATTTTTCTCCGGTGCGTAACCCTTCACGTGCGAAAGAACGTCAGATTTATGTTCTTAATCGAATGGCCGAAGTTAAATACATAACGAAAGCCGAGGCCGAAGCTGCAATCAACGAGCCGGTAAAAGTATTTCTCAAAGAGGATTATGAAATTTCAGCACCTTTCTATTTAGAAACAGTTCGGCAGTTGCTGGTAAAGCAACTCGGTGAAGAAGCGGTTTTAGACCTCGGTGTTACAATTTATACGGGTCTTGATATTGAAAAACAAAAAGCGGCCAATGAAGCGGTGGTCAATGGTCTTAAAGAACTGGATAAGCGACAAGGCTATCGGGGTCCACTTCAGAACTTAGCCACGCCGGCATCAATTTCAGAATATCTACTGAAGCTCAAAAAGAAATTAATCACGGAGTCAAACCCTGAGCGGGTTATTTTACCCAATGGACAGTTTGCTGAAATAGAATGGATTTCTAAAAAAGCCGGTAAAACGGTCGAAAAACCGAAAGAGGCCACGGCTGAAAAGCTTCCTTCTTTTTTAAAAAAGAATTCTACTTATGAAGCGGTTGTGATTAAAGTTAATGACGAAGTCGGCTATGTCGAAGTACAGCTCCCGGAAACTAAAGCATATATAGATTTCGAAACCATGAATTGGGCCCGAAAACCGAATGCAGATAAAAAATCAGAATTGGATCTGATTAAAGCACCCTCTGCTGCGTTAAAAGAAGGTGATGTCATTCAGGTAAAAATCACTTCTGAAACCGTGCAGTGGCCAAAAATAAGAAATAAGAAACCTGTCGCTGCGGATTTTTATCCCGAAGCGAAAGATCATTTACAGGTTGAATTAGACCAGGAGCCTCTTGTTGAGGGGGCTTTGCTTTCTATTGACCAGCAGTCTCAGGATGTACTTGCCATGGTGGGTGGTTACAGTTTTGCGCGAAATGAATTTAATCGAGCTTTACAGGCTGCCAGACAGACCGGCTCAGCGTTTAAAGCCATTGTCTATGCTGCGGCCTTAGATAAAGGATACAATCCATCAACCTTGCTTATTGATGCTCCGATTGCCTATCGACAAGCCGGCGATGAAGGCCAGCAAGATGATAAAATCTGGAAACCTTCAAATCACGAAAAAGATTTCAGCGGTGAAATAACCATGCGTAATGCATTGGTGAAGTCTCTTAATATTCCATCTGTAAAAATTATTGAAGATATCGGTGTTAATTATGCGAATGAATTTGCTCAGCGCCTCGGAATATTCTCAAAACTAAATCCCGATTTCACAATGGTTCTCGGATCAAGTTCTTTGACACTTTATGAAATGACAAAGGTGTTTTCGCAGTTTGGACGCTTGGGTTTACGAACCCGGCCAGTTGTAATTAAAAAAGTAATTGATCGAAAAGGTGCCGTATTGCTGGAAAAACTGGATTTAGATGCGAGGTTTGTAGATGAAACTAAACGCCTCGATGATGCATTCGACATCAAAAGAAAAGCTTATCTTGAAAGTAAAAGCTCAGCTGAAAATGCTCCCGCGGTCAGTTCAGACATAACTTCAGATCCGAGTCCGACTCTTCCGAAGGCTAATGCTCCCAATTTGTATTTTGAAGATCCGGAGCAGTTGATTAAACCAGAAGTGGCTTATGTCATCACCGATATGTTAAGGGGAGTGGTAGAAGATCCGGGCGGAACCGGTGGAAGAGCCGCTTCATTAGGTCGTGAGCTCGCCGCAAAAACTGGCACAACAAATGGCTATTTTGACGCGTGGTTTGTTGGCTACACGCCCAATATTGCCACAGGAGTTTGGGTCGGCTTTGATAAAGAAAAAACGATAGGTAAATCAGAAGTTGGCGGTAAGGCGGCCCTTCCTATTTGGTTAAGCTTTATGAAAGACGCACACAATAATTTGCCAGTGATGTCATTTCAGATACCGAATAGTGTTAAAATCGTGAAAATTGATGCTGAAACTGGTAAGCTGCCCAATTCGGCAAGTACGCGAGTTGTCAGTCAGGCCTATGTATCAGGAACTGAACCAACAACTGCGGCAAGCCGATCTGAAGAAGCAACAGATCTCTTGAAGCAGGATATGGATGAGTAAAGAAATACATGTTTGGGGAATCAAACAGAATAACTTAAAAAATATTGAGGTTAAGGTTCCGCTGGGAAGTCTCACGGTCATTTGCGGACCCTCGGGCTCCGGAAAAAGCTCCCTGGCTTTCGAAACTCTTTTTGCCGAAGGACAAAGACGCTTTATCGAAAGCATGTCAAATTACGCGCGTCAGTTTTTAAACAAAGCTCCGAAGCCCGACATCGAGGGAATTAATAATATTCCTCCGGCGATTTCTATTGAACAAAAAAATACTGTGAAATCGAGTCGTTCCACCGTGGGTACGACTACCGAATTAATCGATTACCTCAGACTTCTCTTCGAAAAAATCGGCGTTCCCTATTGCCCAACTCATCATATTCCGGCCAAAAAAACTTCAACTACAGAAGCCAGCGATCTTGTTTTAAGTAAGTTTCCCGAAAAGCGGGGCTACATTCTGGTAGAAATTCCGAAATCATCGCGAATTTTAGAAGGCAAAAAACTACACTCTCTGCTTTTGCAGGAAGGCTATCTGAGAATAACAAGCATCAAGGAAAAAAAAGCTAAAAAGAAATCCGATGCACCGACTCTCGAAGTGCAAGATATTATAGATCTCGGTACGCCGGCGATGATCAAAAAAGGCATTCCGGCCGATACTTTTTATATCGTGGTTGACCGCCTTTCATTTTCTGAATCTGAAAAGGGACGCTTAACAGATTCAATTACTCAGGCTTACGATGCCAGTTTAAAGTATACTGTAGGAACGCAAATAAGACGCGCGCTATTGATAACTACAGATGGTGAAGTTTTAAAGTTAAGTGAAGAACCTTCCTGCGCGCTTTGTGGCTGGGCTCCACCGCAAATCACTTCAAAACTATTTTCATTTAATTCTCCGATGGGCGCCTGTACTTGCTGTAAGGGTTTCGGAAATATTTTAGAATTAGACGAAGCGAAGGTTGTACCGAATCCTAATTTGTCGATCGCCGAGGGCGCGCTAAATCCCTTCACAATGCCCA
>JAYVIY010000438.1:0-6587 GCA_043769795.1 Pseudobdellovibrio sp.
AAGCACTTTTACTGATTCTTTAGTTTTGGCTTCGGCCACCGTTTGATCGCGACTGACGGGCTGTGGAATTTCATTGGGTTTCGGCAAAGACTCTACGGCAATTTGTGGCTGAGCATTTGAAAACTCAGGACGTTTAACAACCTGACCGATGACTATTGAATTTTCTCCACGGCGAAAAATTTCAAGAATTTCTGAAAGTTGAGAAATTGAAATTAAGGCTGCGAGACCCACCGCAAGCCAGGCAATATTCTTCTTCTGTTTATAGAACGGAATTTTGACATCTTCTGTGGCAAGAGCATCATCTTTGACCAAGGTAATTTTGTTTTTTGATTTCAATTCCTTCGAATTCGATCGCTGAACTTTCAAATTCTGAACCTGACTTATTATTTTCTGGTACTCGTTTTTGGTTGTTTGCAATGTGGGATAAAGATCAATTCCCATTTTTACCTTCTGGGTTTCTACATCAGAAAGTTGACCCAAACAGTATTCAACCAGATTTTCATAGGTGTATAGATATGAAATTTTTAAGTCATTATGCTTTTTGAAATTCAGTTGATCATTGTATTTTGCTTTTGATCCGTTGGGCGAAACTTTTTTGAAAATCTGGTGAAAAAGAAATTGCGCTTTTTCTTTCGGAATTTTTGCGCAGGTTGCAATTTCGCTGATCTTAAGATCGAAAATCAATACCCCGATAAAAATCAACAACTGTGGTTTCTGAGAATTTTTATAGATTATTTTCCATTGATCGATCTGATCAAATTCGAATTCATAAAATGATAGATTCGAGCTGACCGAAGGAATTTTGTCGAATAGCAAAATCAGTTTTGAAAATATTAAAATCCGGTTGTCTTTTGAGAGTGCGTCTTCGGATTGAAGAACCAAAGCCTGATAGACGTCAAACGCCTGCGATGAATTCGGATATAGCAAATGGACCGCCAACCAAAGGCGATTTTCTAGAGAAGTAAACATAGAGAGATTCTAGTCTATTGTTAGTTGGCTGAGTAGATCCAGCTGGTCTAAAACTTTACCCGAGCCCATAACAACACAGGTAAGGGGATCTTCAGCTATTGAAACCGGTAAACCGGTACGCTCTCTAAGTAGAACGTCTAGATTTGCGAGAAGGGCACCGCCACCAGTCAGCACGATTCCGTTGTCGACGATATCAGAAGCCAGCTCAGGCGGAGTTTTTTCTAAAGCGGTTCGAACTGCATCGATAACTTCGGCTAAAGGGTCCATCAGCGCGTCATTAATCTGGGTGCTGGTAATTTCGATTGTTTTCGGCGCACCGGCGACGAGATCGCGACCTTTTACTTCCATTGTTTTTTCAACTTCAAATGGAAAGGCGTTTCCAATCTGAACTTTAATCGCTTCGGCAGTTCGCTCACCGATAAGCAGATTAAACTGTCGGCGAACATAATTTATAATGGCTTCGTCCATTTTATCGCCCGCAACTTTAATGGATTTACAATAAACAATTCCACCCAGTGAAATAACGGCAACTCCGGTGGTACCGCCACCCATATCGACGACCATATTTCCTGAAGGTTCGGTGATCGGTAAACCGGCGCCGATTGCGGCCGCCATAGGCTCTTCGATAAGATGAACTTCACGCGCACCGGCTGATTGAGCAGCTTCTTTAACAGCACGTTTTTCAACCTGTGTAATGCCAAATGGAACACAAATAATAATTCGAGGACGAACCAAAGCTTTCTTCTCGCCCATAGCTTTTTGAATAAAATATTTAAGCATTGAAGAGGTCACTTCAAAATCAGCAATAACCCCGTCTTTGATTGGTCGAATGGCAACGATACTTCCGGGAGTTCGACCCAGCATTTCTTTGGCTTCTTTACCTACAGCCAGAACACGGTTCTGCATTCCGCGGTAATTTTTTTGTACGGCGACAACGCTGGGTTCATCTAAAATGATTCCACGGCCCTTAACGTAAACAAGGGTATTGGCCGTTCCGAGGTCGATCGCTATATCATTAGAAAAGTAGTCTGTAAATTTATCAAAAAAATTCATGGTGTGTTGTTATAGTAAAAACTATAAAAAACAGAGTCAATGCTGCATATTTAACGCGAGCCGACAGTCGTGGGCCTTTTATGAAAAAAGACCCTTCAGAAACTACTGAATATTGCAGGTAATATTGATTTCGTTTGCTGAATTTTTCTCTTTTTCAATCAGTCGAAATGTTGCAGAAGATTTCAATGAAGCGGTTGAAGTAATCAATGCACCATACTCCGGATCTAACGAGCCTGAAAAAGTTATCGTTGTTGCCGCCGTATCGAGCTTTGCGGTAACTGCATCTGAAATCACTACGTCCTGTCCGGCCTGAAGTGAATTGAGCGGAATTATCACATTGACCTGCTCTTCCGGAGTAACTACCGTACTGGACTTTCCCTTACAAACTAGGTTCGTTTTGCCAGTATTTACAGTAGGTGCTTTAAATTGCGAAGTGCCTCTGCAAGAAACATTTACGAACATGCCGTCCTGTTGAGCTTCTAGTTTAATCAATTGACCGGCAAAACCCGACTGACTCATACGTAAGTTTTTGTTTACTCCGTCATCAATCAAGATGATGGTGTCAGTGCCGCTTTTAGTCTTAGATGCAGGCACATACTGCAATGAAATTTTGCCAAATTTACCTATATCGATCCCGAGAAATTTAGTTCGTAGGTCGATAGGAGTTTCATAACTGCCATCAAGAGTGATTAGGGAAATGGTTTTGGGGATACTGATTCTTGAAGAGAAAAAACTGCTGCTTTTTTCTCTTCGCCCTTCAAATTCACATTGAATCGTTTTTATAACTGAGTCGACTTGCCCGGGTAAACCCGGCCCATTTGGTCCGGATACTGGTCCTGGTCCGTTCAGTGTTTGGTTCGGCGCGACAGTATTTACTCGGTCCGAAGAATTACTAGGACAGGCCGTTAGGCCAGCTAGGCCAACCAATAAAAGAACACTTTTAATTACTTTTTGCGACATCATAAAGACTCCAAATTTTTTGCATTTTTCTACACTCCTTGTAGCTGCACCAACTGCGCCTGACTCAAATGATGTAAAATTTATTAAGACACCTTCCAAGTGTAAAACTTCTAAACAGGAGCCAGAATTTGCTTAAGCTTTGAAATGAGCTGCAGAGTTTCGGCATAACCAATTTCGATTCTTTTTCTCGCGTCCTTTTTGTTATAATTAATGGTGTAGCCGAGCGTCGGATTCAGGTAGAAATCGGCAAATGGTTTTTCGTGAGCCACCAATGTCTGTCGGTAAACGGTCCGCGATATCAAACTAGACCATTTCGAATTGGAGCGATCAGCCATCTGAGCTCCCGGAATAATGTTAACTGCTAAAATAACGGCATCTTCACCAAAGTCTTCGCGGGGTTTTTTAATAGGCACAGGCGAACACAAATCACCGTCTAAATACTCAATGCCCTCGACAACAACCGGCCTGAAAACATTCGGAATTGAGCACGAGGCTTGGATGCAATCTGAAACTGAACCTCGCTGAAAATATTCGGCTTCACCGGATAATGTCTTCGTTGCAACCACAGTTAATGGAACCGGCAGCTCTTCAATTTTTTTTGTTTTTATATGAGCGCTAATAAAGGAGTTTAGTTTTTTACCCGGCACGTATCCATTGTTCGGCAGCCCCAAATCGAAGAGTTCAAGTGGCGTGGTACAAAGCGCAAGGTCGATCAGGTCTTTTGGGCTCCACTTTTCACAGATGAAAGCTCCGATGAGACTACCAACGCTACATCCGTAGACCGCATCAATCTTAATATTGCTTTCATAAAGAGCCTTATATACGCCTAAATGAACAAAGCCTCTCAACCCGCCGCTTCCCAAAGACAAGACAAACTTCTTTTTCATGAGGTCAATATAGAATCTAAACCCGATTGATGGCAATAAACTAGACTATAATCCCGTAAATATAATCTGTTGAGAAGCCGATCAATTATCGTGGATCCAATAATAGACTTATTTAATATAGTTTTAAAAATCAGCTTCATCGGGGGCTTTTTTCTATTAGCGAGTAATTTAATAAAACATAAAAAATCGACTAATGCGAAAGTTGAAATTCAGAACTTGCAGGCCCGACTTTCAAAATTGCGCCTATCGTTAAAAGCAAAAGTAAAAAAGAAATCGAATATCTTTCGAACTTCATTCACAAAAACCGCAGTTACGGAAGGCGACATGATCGACAACAGTTTGAAAGAACTGGTCGACAATACGTTTGAGAGCAGCGAGCAATTTCAGAAATATTTCGATCAATCGCGGAAAATAGTCAATTTCATACAGATCGAAAACCAAATAGGCCCCGCGACAAATGAGGCCGTAGAAAATAACTTTATGTGTTCAGATTTTAAAACAGAAATGGACATCGTTCGCATTATTACCGAGATGAGTAATATTAGCTCCCGTATAAACAGTCGTATTAACGAGCACAACATCACTTACCCTTCGAAGCCGATAAAAAAAGTCGATGCGATGGTTTTCGAATCTCTGACTGACGTTATGAGAATCTTCAAAACCGACGAAGAAGGCGTTGTTACCGATATCGAAGATACGGAAAAAAAAGTCTCTTAACTGATTAGGGCCTTCTTGGGTTCGGCAGTGCAAATCGCGCCAAAAACCATTTTGCAATTTTAGGCTTACTCGTACTTAATCCCAGAACCGAACCTATTTTACTGATATGACTGAGCCCAGCACCAGGTCGGGCCAAGGTCCATATTTTTGAAAACTTGCTTCAGTAATATTTGTTTTGTGACGATAACCTAGATGTAAATCCAATTGGGAGATTTTATTATGACCAACTTTAGCCAGAACTTAATGGGCTATCTGCAGAAAAAAACTGAATTACGCGGAATAAAATTTCATTTTGTCGTGCCCACTTTAATCATTGTTTTTGCAGCGACTCTCGCTCTAGGAGTTAGTCTTGGGTCGATCGCAGTCTACAGCGCCAGTGCATCAATGGCCTCAAAAGGCGAAACTGTGGCTACTTTTTTGTCTAAAGTTGCCCCCCCTTACATCAGCAGCAACGATCATACGGCGCTGCAGGGTTTCGTCGCTGAGTTACAGAAAAACTCGGATGTTGCCTACGCCGCTTTTTATGATAACAACAACAAAGTAATGGCTGAGAGCATTAAAGGTGGAATCGATTTTTCATTTTTTTCTCATCTTGAGTACGACAGCAAAATTTCAAGCACTGACAACACAGATCTGGGAAGTTTCAAAATCGTTTACAAAAAAAATTCACTCCTATGGAAGTTGGCCTTCAGTATATTCTGGGTGCTTTTCGGCATTGGTCTCTCGCTTTTGGTTATCGGTACAAAAGTTTATAAAATTGCCTCTGAGATTGGAGCCGTTCTCGCCGGCGTCGCCGTGCAATTACTTCAGTCTGCAGTTGAATTAAGTGAATCCGGCACAGAAATTAATCTACTGAGTCAGAAACTGGCAGCGTCTTCGACTGAAACTGATGCTTCATTGCAGTCAACTGTTGGTAGCATGGAGCAAATCTCTGCCGTGATTGCCCAAACTGTGCAGAATGCTGAAAGTGGTCTGGCTAAAGCTAAAGAGAGTCAGGCCGAAGCCGCAGAAGGTCAGGTCGTGGTGCAAAAATTCGAACAGGCCATGTCAGATATCAATGAATCAAATAGAAAATTAGGAACTATTCGAAATGTGGTTCAGCAGATTGAAGTAAAAACCGAAGTTATCGACGACATCGTCTTTCAGACGAAACTTCTTTCATTTAATGCAGCCATTGAGGCCGCAAGAGCTGGCGACAACGGCAAAGGGTTTTCTGTCGTGGCCGATGAAATCGGAAAATTGGCCGAAGTCAGCGGCGCGGCTTCAGATGAAATCAGCATTCTCTTAGAGAAAAGCATTTCACAGGTCGAATTCACAATTGAGGAAACCAGTTCTAAAGCTCAGGTCGGTCAGAAAATTTCTACCATTTGTGCTGAAGCATTCGATAAGATCACGGCCAACATTCAGGATTTGGCAGAAATGGTGCTTTCTATTTCAAATGCGGCTGAAGAACAAGAAAAAGGCATGAAGCAAACCCTGGACGCGATAAATAGTCTCAACGATGTCAGTAGCCAAAATACTCAATTGGCTCAACAGGCTCAGGAAATGGCTGGTTTCTTACAAAATCAGGCCGCCGCATTGAAAGCTAATATCAATTCGCTTGAAGCCATCATTGGGATTGATACAAATTCAAGCTTCGAAGGCGAAGCTCTTGATCATGAGTCTTCAACATCGAGCCGTTCACGCGCCGCCTGATCTTGCCTAAACAAAATTAAAAAATGTATCAAAACTGACCGACCGGTTAAGCTGATTAACCTAATACGTCTGACTTCGAATTGAAACGATAAGAAATATTTTTATCGTTTTTTTGTAGGCCATATTTAAGTCCAGT
Source organism: Pseudobdellovibrio sp. (assembly GCA_043769795.1). Lineage (GTDB taxonomy): Bacteria > Bdellovibrionota > Bdellovibrionia > Bdellovibrionales > Bdellovibrionaceae > Pseudobdellovibrio. The sequence goes on from JAYVIY010000438.1 coordinate 6,418, forward strand.
CTGATTTTGACCGAATAAATCTTATCAACCAAGGAAATAGACGATGAAAATTCACCAACTCATTTTTGCACTCACCGCCACTTTAGCTTTTTCTGTTTTTCAGTCCTGCTCAAAAAGTGAAACAAACGACTTACAGGAGGCTCAGTACTGCTTGAATAAAGCCACCGCAG
>JAYVIY010000439.1:0-2411 GCA_043769795.1 Pseudobdellovibrio sp.
TCGAACTCTATCAAATGAATTCAGATGTTAAGCCTTCAGAGTTCACTTATTTTGACCAACCTCATTCTGAATTTTTGAAGTGGGGAGCGCAATTTGGCTGGTTGTTTTTATTTTCGGTTTTAGTTTTATTTTTCACAGTTTTTTTTCTAATCGGAAAGTGGTTCTTCCTGCAAGAGCAGTTGTTCTTTGTTCAGGTATTTTTGGTTTTATTACCACAAATGCTCTTTCAGTTTCCGTTTGAGAATCCGGCGAGTATTCTTTGTCTAAGCCTTTTCTTTGGTCTGTTCTTCCGAGAATTTGCTAGTGAAAAAACAGTCGTTATACCTTGGTTTATCAGGCCGGTTTTTATTGGCTTGTTTCTGTTCGGTTTGTATAGCTCAGTGGGCTTTCTGAATTCAGTTTATCAGGAGTCGACTAACCCAAGAACTGACAAAATTATAAGTGCGTGCGAATACTATCCAATCAATCTTCGAGCCTGCCACGCAAAGTTGAATTACTTTCTTGAGAGTAAACAATTTGAAAAATTTACTACTCATTTTAAAGAGGATTTTGCTAAAGAACCATTCTTTGTCGACTATCTTCGATTGCTGCCGACTTATTATAGCGTAAAGCAAAATAGTAAAAAAACCTGTGAATCACTTTTTTTGTATAAAACTATTTTCCCGCACCAGACAGCATTCAACAATAAATATTATGAAGACTGTCGGGGGTTCGCAAATACGTTTTACTTTGAAGACCCTGCAAAATTTAAAGCCAAGTATTTAACTTGGCTTGATGGTCTAAACTAGTCTGTTGAAAGATTTTAGCGGCATGCTCTCCAGCTCAATTTGAATCGAGAGTTAATTCCGGTATCGATCGAATCCAGATTAATCATAGCCATTTGGCGATCACGAGAATTGGGTAAGTAGGCCACCGACAACTCAGACAATAATTCAATTGTCTGTTGGGCTTGGTTGCAGTTTGAAAAAGGCGAACGTCCTGGTTTCTGTGCCACTTTGACTTCATAATTTCCGCTCACCGGGCCTTTTAACTGTGCTTCTCTCATGGAGGGCATCATTTGATTTGAAATGATTTGGGTAAACCGGTGAAATCCGTAGGCCGAAGCAGGTAAGGCTGCAAAACCGCGGTATTCTGTTTGCTCAATGGCGAATTGGTAACCGAATGGTACATCAACATCAATAATGACTCGGCAATCTTTTTTAAGAGTAGTTAAGTTCGGGTTCTGAGAACCCGTGCCGATTTCAGCAGAATAATTGTCAAAAAGAAGTGAGAGCAGTTGCCCGTCAGAAGTGATGCTGGCGGTTGCAGTTGAATTTGTGCATCCCGAACCGTTGAGTCGTACCCCACGGATCACAACTGTTTGTGCAAAAACTTCAGTGGTGACCAAAAGTAATGCTGCCAGTGTTATTAAGTTCTTTATCATTTTGAATTCCCCTTTTTTGTGGTTAAATTTCATGCAAACATAGTTTCTTTTTGACCACTTTCACTCTAACTGGTGTCTTGCTGACCCGTTTTTAAAGTGTTCAGTGCTTTCATGCAACCTTAAAGCAATCTTGAAGCCAAAAATCTTGATGCTGAAAGTAAAAAAAGGCACAATCCGAGCATGAAATTTATACCTGTTATTTTAAGTGGTGGCAGTGGCACAAGGCTTTGGCCAATCTCAAGAACTAAATACCCGAAGCAGTTTTGCGAACTCCTAGATAAACCTTTGCAAACACTGACTATTGAAAGACTTCAGAAATATGGCAGCGGCCTGCTCGTTACAGCCGAACGCCTGAAAGATTTGACTGAAAAAGACATCATTCAGAATCATCTTAAAATTGAGAAAGTTTTGTATGAACCAAACGGAAAAAACACCGCGGCGGCCGTAGCGCTGGCCTGTCGTTACTTAGAACTGACCTCTCGCTCGGAAGAGATTGTTGGGGTTTTTTCATCGGATGCACTTATTCTCAAAGAGCAAGAATTCGATCAGGCGCTGCAGGCGGCGGTTGCATCGGCCGGAAGTAATTTTGTGGTTACGTTAGGAATTCAGCCAAGAAGCCCCGAAACCGGTTTTGGTTACATTCAAGTTAAAGAGCGGGCGCTTAACACTTCAAAGGCCACCGAAGTGCTGAAATTTCATGAAAAACCGAGTCTTGATAAAGCTCAGACATTTCTTGAAGACGGACATTACTTTTGGAACGCAGGAATCTTTGTATTTAAAGTTTCAAAAATGATTGATCTGTTCAAGCAGCATGAACCCGAAATCTGGAGTTTGCTTTCCGATTTGAAACAGGATTTAACAAACCTTGAATCTATTTATTCAAAAATTAAAAACATTTCACTGGATTATGCCATAATTGAAAAACTGAGTTCTGCAGAACTGCGTTGTGTGCCCTGCGATATCGGTTGGAGTGACGTGGGCTCATGGG
>JAYVIY010000440.1:0-2410 GCA_043769795.1 Pseudobdellovibrio sp.
CTCGGGTTTTTAAAAAACCATATAAACTGCATGATAAAGTAATTCGTATGGGTCAGGTTGTCGTTGCCGCTCCCCCTGTTCAGGGACAGGCTTAATCTGTGACGAAAAAAGATTTTTATCAATTGTTGGGTGTTTCACGAACAGCCACTCCCGAAGAAATTAAAAAATCCTATCGTAAGTTAGCGATGCAATATCATCCTGATAAAAATCCGAATAATAAAAAAGCAGAGGAAAAATTTAAAGAAATTACCGAAGCCTATGAGACCATAAGTGATGAGCAAAAGAGGCACGCTTATGATCAATACGGGCATGCCGGCGTCGCAAACGGTGGCAATCCGTTCGCTGGTGGCGGCTTTGGCGGAGCAGGTCCTCGTCCGCGTGGCGCAGGCCCAGACCCTTTCCAAGATATTTTCGGTGATGTTTTCGGTGACATATTCAATCAGTCTCAGCAGCGAAACAGGCCTGGTGCCGGCGCGCGGGCGCCAAGTCGCGGGTCCGATTTAAAGTACACTTTGGGTATTTCTTTTGAAGAGGCCGCTGTAGGTTGTGAAAAGGTCGTCAATTTTACTCGGCAAGCTGGCGCAAAAGAAGAGATTGCCAAACTCTCTGTTACGGTTCCCGCGGGAGTAAAAGATGGCCAACGTCTCAAGCTCAGCTCTGAGGGCGACAAACCTTCTGCAGGCGCGGCCGGCGATCTTTATGTTGTGATAGATCTGCAGGATCATCCATTGTTTCGCCGAGACGATGCCGATGTCATTTTGGATTTACCGGTTGTTTATACCGATGCGATTTTAGGTAAAACTGTTGAGATCCCTACTTTGTTCGGAAAAGCAGAAATTAAAATTCCTCCAGGCACCCATTCCGGACAAAACTTCAGGTTGAAGTCGAAGGGCTTTCCTAGGCTCGGCGGAACCGGCTCTGGAGATATGTTGGTTAGAGTTGTTGTAGATGCTCCGGAAAAAACAAACGCCCGCCAAAAAGAATTACTCGAAGAACTTTCGCGCTATAATGAAGAAACGCCGCTGGTAAAAAGTTACACTGAAAAACTACAGGCCTTATTGCGGAGTCGAAAATGAGATTTTCTCGATACCTATTGATCTGCCTGACTTTATTATTTAGCCTATTTTTTGTTTTGGGTTGCGCGCAACAGCCGTTATTTCGAAATGTTAAACAGCCGCGACGAACTGAACCTTCCGAAAAAAATTCTGTTTCAAAATCACAGGCAGCTGCAATCGTAGTTAAGCCGTCTCCTACTGTTTCTTCGCCGACTCCTCTTGTAAGCAAAGTTGAAACACCCCCGCCTGTCGCAGCTGAGGTATTGCCGAAGTTGCCGATAAATAATATCACCGAACTGAAGAAAAATGTTTCTAATGAAAAAATTGCGACTGATCTGATTGAAAATAAATTATCTCCGGCCGAACTCGACACGGCTGCTTCAGATGGTTTTTTTGCAACAATAAAACCGCAAATTCTTTTAAAAATCGGACGCAACTATCTGAAGAACCGCCAAACCGATAAGGCCGGCGAATACTTCCGTTCTGTATCCTCGCTTTATCCGCAGAGCAGCTATGCAGTTCAGGCCAACGTTATGTTGTCGACTATTCACTTGGCTAACGACGTTGATGCCAAAGTGATCGGCGCAATACTCCCCTTAACCGGAAAAAATTCAAGTGTGGGTCAGCACGCGCTCAATGCCATCAGAATGGGTCTTGAGCTCAATCACCCGGACAATAAATTCAGACTGGCTTTGTTTGATTCTCAAAGCAATCCCGAGCACGCCGCCGGTGGAGTTGATAAACTCGTTAAAGAAGACAAGGCCATAGTCATTCTTGGCGGCTTTACAGCCCGAGAGGCCGCCTCGATTGCCACTCGAGCAGAGCTCCTCAACACTCCCTATTTTGGTTTTTCACAAAAATCAGGGCTGACTAATATCGGTGACTACGTTTTCAGAAATTCGGTAACACCAGAAATGCAAGTCGACAAAATAGTGCAATTTGCTTTTGAAAAACTTCAGGCAAAAAAATTCGCAATTCTTTTTCCGAATGATTCTTATGGCGTTGAGTTCAGTAGTATTTTTTGGGACTACGTCTTGGCTCACGGTGGAGAAGTTACCGCTGCTCAGTCTTATGATCCGAAAGAAACTGATTTTACTGAGCCCATACAGAAACTTGTTGGCACATATTACGTTGAGGCCCGCAAAGAAGAGTTCGAAGCTCGCGTAAAAGAACTTAAAGAACAAAAGGAACAAAAAGATCTTAAAGATACCCTCGAAGCCGCCGGTGAAAAATCAAATAAAAAGCCACTTGCGAAAAAAAGCTCACGGGATCATTGGTCTGCAGAAAACATTCTTCCACCGATTGTTGATTTCGACGTGCTCTTCGTTCCTGACAGCAGCCGCGCCCTTGGCCAG
>JAYVIY010000441.1:0-6564 GCA_043769795.1 Pseudobdellovibrio sp.
GCTCATAAATCTTTTACCGATCTTAAAAGAATAGGCGCCGTTGTAGCCATGAAATCAAACGGCGAAGTTCTGGCCTGGATGAACGGGCCCTCATTTGACCCGAATTTATTTGCAACGGAAGTGCCGACAAAAATCTGGAACAAGCTGACGAGTGACCCCTTTAAGCCTCTTCGAAATAAAGTAATTCAAGATCATTTCTCACCGGGGTCAACTTTTAAGCCACTGGTAGCACTTGCGGCGCTGCAGGAAAAGGTCATAACCGATAAAACAGTTCTTTATGCTCCGGGCAGGCTCTATTTCGGTAATCGTTGGTATCATAATCATAATAAAAATGGTGAGGGGCATATTACTATATATGACGCCATAGAACGAAGTAGTAACGTCTTCTTCTACCAATTAGGAATCAAGCTCGGCGTCGATCGAATGTACAACTACATCAGTTTATTGGGCCTGGGCTCGCGCACGCAGATCGAAATGGATCGCGAGGCGCCTGGCCGACTTCCGAATTCAGCCTGGAAAAAATCTATTCGCGGCGAAGAGTGGCAGCCGGGAGAAAACTTAAGTACTGCCATCGGCGGCGGCTACGTGACGGTGACTCCGCTGCAATTGGCCGTAGCTTATAATACCATCGCTACCGAAGGAAAAGTTGTTAAGCCGTATATTATTAAAAAAATTGCAGATCACGATGGAAATATACTTCTTGAGAAATCTCCTGAAGTGGTTCGGGATGTTACTTTACCGCAACCAAACGGATATAAGATAGATTCAGAAACTTTTAAAATAGTTAAAGAAGCAATGCGAAGAGTTACCAACGGCGCCCATGGAACTGCTCGTAGTATGAAAATTCCGGGCGTGCAAATGGCAGGAAAAACCGGAACCGCACAGGTTATGAGTTTCTCTGCTGATCAGATTTATAAAACCTGCGAAAGCCGTCCTATACATATGCGCCATCATGGCTGGTTTGTGGCCTGGGCTCCCTGGGACAAACCCGAAATCGTCGTGGCCGTGCTGGCTCAGCACAGCTGTCACGGTAACCCCGGCGCGGCCCCTATTGCCCGTGACATCATCGAAGCCTACTTTAAAAAATATCACCCGGATGTCATTGCCGAAGGCCTGAAAAAAGGCGAAGTCAAAGTTCCTCTTGAAAAAATAGAAAGCAGTGGTGACTGAAATGGCGTTGCGAGCACTCCATGTCAACGAACGTAATTTTTTAAGCCGCATTGATGTCAGATTAATTTTTGTGATTTTTTGTCTCAATGCAATGGGCCTATTTAACCTTTACAGCGCCACCCACGGACCGAACTCAATCAATGTTGAATCCCTTTTCATTCAGCAAATCGTCTGGCTTGCCGGCGGTTGGACGATCTTTTTCATTTTAACTTTTATGGATTATCTCTGGGTGAATAAATTTGCCTGGGTGATATACATTATAAATGTGGGCGCACTGGTCTACACCGACTTAAAAGGTAAAGTTGTTCTCGGCGGACAGCGCTGGATCGATCTTCACTTTTTCAGGTATCAACCTTCAGAAACGATGAAGCTCTGCCTGATTCTGATTCTTGCCCGGTTTCTCGTGAGCCACAACTCACAAGGCAAAGGCCTTGGGCTGAGATTACTGTTTTTTCCAGGAATCTTAGTGTTATTGCCGTTCGTACTGACAGTCAAACAACCGGATCTGGGTACGGCCATGATGTTGCTTTTCATCGGTGGAACGATGCTTTACTTCGTCAAAATCCGTAAGAGTATTCTAGCATTTATCGTCGTCAGCACTTTAGTAGCCATACCTATCGCCTGGAAATACGGACTGAAAGAATATCAGCGTAATCGAGTCGTCACGTTTATTTCTCCCGATCTTGATCCGCAGGGTAAGGGTTATAACTCAATTCAATCGCGAATTGCCGTGGGTTCCGGAAAATTTTTAGGTAAAGGTTTCCGTATGGGTACGCAGTCACAACTTGAGTTTCTACCTGAACGGCATACTGACTTTATTTACTCGGTGCTTTCAGAAGAATGGGGCTTTGTCGGCAGCAGCTTGGTATTGATCACCTTTGCCTTTCTTTTTAAAGTTTGTTTTGAAGTGGCCTACCAGTCGCGTGATAAGTACGGCGCGCTGGTCGCAGTTGGGGTCACCGCGTATATCTTCTGGCATATGTTTGTTAACGTTGGAATGGTTCTAGGGCTCTTGCCAATTGTCGGAGTTCCGCTACCGCTGCTCAGTTACGGCGGCTCAGGAATGCTGACCACAATGACTGGGCTCGGCTTGGTTTCAAGTATTGCCTATCGTCGTTATTTATTCTAATTCGCTAATAATTATAATTAAAAGGGAAAATAAAAATGAAAGCAATTTACTTCTCGCTCGTTTTCTTAATGTTGGCAGGCACCGGCTTTGCTGCCGATTCAAAAAAAGTTAAAAAAAATAAAGTCAGTCTCGGTAATATTAAAATTAATGCGAGCACCAGTGATGATTTACTGCAAATCGGAGAAAAATTCGTCATCACAGGCGAAGGCAGCGTAGGTATCAATACGATTACTCCCACGGCCACGCTGAATGTCAACGGCACGGCTAACATCGACGGAGCCACAAATGTTTCAGGCGACTTGAATGTGGTGGGTCCAATCCACTCAGAAGGTGCCGGTTCATTCAATGGTCCGATTTCAGCCAACGGCCCGATTTCAGCATCCGGTATTAAAATGGGCGAGGCTGCATTATCTAAAAACAGTTTAAAACTCACTGGCTCAAAATCAGGCTCGATTACTTTTGTTACACCGAGCGAAGCTGGTTCAACCGCATACACACTTCCTTCAGTGGATGGAAAAAGTGGAGAGTTTCTCACAACCAACGGAGCAGGTAATTTAACCTGGTCAACGCTCAAACCTTATCGCCTGACTTGTCCGTCTGGATTTTCATTAATCGGCACACCCGACACCAGTGAAGTTTTTTGTATTTCTTCAGTGCAGGAAGCGCCGAGTACTTGGCTAAAAGCCATTGCGAATTGCTATAGTAAATCAGTGAAGGCCCGACTATGCACCGCCAGTGAATGGGCGATGTCGTGCGTCTCAGAAACTTCAAAGAAAATGACCGGTCATTGGGAATGGGTTGCCGACTCAGGAAGTAATTACGGAAGAATTATCGGTCTTGGAGGATGCGACTCATTCAACGGAGCCAACGTCGACACCACTTATCCGTCTCGCTGTTGCTTCCGCTAAATACTATCTTTAACGCATTTTATGTGTGGGATTTTAAAAATTCAGTGATATTTTCTTTGGGCTGATTTCCGATCAGCTCGCCAACCTGTTTGCCATCTTTAAAAAGTAGCATTGCAGGAATTCCACGAATACCGAAAAGTCCCGGAGTTTGCGGATTCTCATCCACATTCATTTTGACGACTTTTAATTTACCATTCATTTCAACAGCTACTTCTTCAAGTTTCGGAGAGAGTGAGCGGCAAGGGCCACACCATTCAGCCCAAAAATCGACTAGTACCGGAATAGATGATTTCATTACGTCCGAATCAAATGATGAATCTGTGACGGGTTTAGTATTTTCAGACATGCATTTCTCCTCTTTTAACTTTTTTTCTTGAATAATGCCTCGGCAAACTCAATCTTTTGATCATGATGCTTTTTTACTTTTTTTTCATCAGTTTTTTGATCATTCAGCAATTCGACGTGTAATTTATTGGTTTCTTTTTTGGTTTGTCGCTTAGGTAAGCCCTTTGAAAGATCCTGAACGACTTCTTTCATCATATGATTATAAGTATCTATTCTTAAGGGTAACTCTTCCTCAACTGCCTGAATTTCCAAGTTAATTTTCATTATTGTTTCATCAGAAATACTTTCAGGTTCGGGAAAGGACGGCGTCGAAGCGGGGTTGTAATCAGAAACTGGTTGAGTTCGGCTTTCGCTTAGCGGCTCTGCAATCAGTGGCTTGGCAGAAATCTTAACTTCTTCTTCAATGACTGCTTTTGTAGGCTCTGAAACGTTTAAAATCTCAGCATCTTTCACTGGCAGCTCTTCCATGCTCGAAATAATCTGAATCTCCGAATCGATGGTTTTTCCAATGCTCTTCAGAATACCCTGTTCGTAATTTCTAAAGACAGTGTCGGTGATGGCAAACTTAAGGAGTTTATCACGAACAAATTCGAAATCCTGATCCGAAAACGAAAACAGCTGCATGGCCAATTTAAGAGTGCTCAGCGGGTCAAAAAGCATCAAGTCCATGCGCAGTTTCGTTACATCGTCAGGCGTAATTTTATAGGCCTCTGGAAATATCAGAAATACTTTTCCGAAGAACTTGGTCGATGAATCTTTAAGTTTCTTTCCTACGCTGTGAACAGACAGACGGCTCGTATTTCCACGGCAAATAACGTAATCAGGATTAAATGTCAGAATTGTTTCAGCCAGATTGAATTCGTTATTCAAAACTTCCACATCGAATCCGACCTTTCGCAAAGTCATTTCCACGTGTCGACTGTACTGAATATCATCAATAATCAATAAAACTCTATCCATAAGTCTATTATTCTAAAAGACCCTCCATGACCTGTGCAAAGAAATTGTTTAATATAGACCTAGATGTTCAAAAATAAACGTATCTTTAGTTATCTGCTATCTGAAATTGTTCCTAGCTTTATGCTCGGGGTTTTTGTCTTTATTTGCGTTTTATTAATGTTTCAGGCGCTAAGATTAACTGAATTTCTGCTCATTCACGGAATTCGATGGACGCTCTTAGTTAAGATCATGGGCTACATGAGTATTTCATTTCTTCCCATGCTTTTACCTATGAGTTTACTCTTCGCAGTATTACTCACATACAATAGATTTTCCATGGATTCTGAAATTATTGCGTTTAAATCATGCGGCGTTAATACCCCCTCCATCATCATGCCCGCTCTGGCGTTTGCAATACTGGTTACTATTATTTCGTCGCAGACTTCGTTTTATCTGGCGCCATGGGGAAACCGGCAATTTGAAGTGCTCATTCACCGTTTAAGCTCTACTAAAGCGGCCGCTTCAATTAAGGAGGGAACCTTCTCAGAAGGCTTTTTTGATCTTGTAGTTTATGCCAATAAAGTCGACTCGCAAACCGGCCAGTTAACGGATATTTTCATCTACGATGAAAAAAACCCAGAGGCTCCCCTGACTATAATTGCCCTCGAAGGTCAGATCATTCCGGATGAATCCGTACCGGGCCATTCGGTGCTTTTACGACTGTCTAAAGGGCAAATTCACCGCAACGCTGAAACTCACACGGTGATTAATTTCGACTCCTATGATGTGTTGCTAAATGATCCAATCAAGCTACAGGAAAAACAAAAAACTTCATCTTCTCTTAATTTATCAGAATTGCAGATATTAAGAAACAATCCTCAGCTCACCGAAGAGCAGCGCAAAGAATATCATATTGAGTATCATAAGCGCGGAGCACTATCTGCCACATGTTTGGTTTTTGGTTTACTCGGACTGGCCTTCGGAATCGTTACAAATCGCCGCAGTGGCAAGTCTTCGGGCTTTATACTTTCGATCGGATTCATCATTTTTTACTGGATCATTTACCTGACATTTGAGTCTCTGGTACGTTCAAATCAAATCCCTGTTGAAATTGGGGTTTGGACACCGAACTTGCTTTTTATGGGTCTTGGTTTTTATCAGCTGAGGAAAAACTGGGATTGAAATGAAATTTTTCGGGATTACCAAAAAACGGAACGATGCAGTTGCATCCGTACAACCGGGGTCATCCTTGACCACATCGCCCCTCCCTTATCTCTATTTAGAAGTAAATCTTTAAATATTTCAAAGGCTTTTTTTAGATTTTTTCACTTTTTTTATGTTTTCTAATTTTTTTTATTGAACCACTAGGCCTAGTCAGTTCTTGCTGGATTTTAGTCTACCCCTGCTAGGGGCTGCAAACCTAAGTCTAGTTAGGCCAGCATTCCGCTATCCAAAATTCGTGCAAGTCACTGAAATTTCGAACTGAGTAGGCGCCATCAAAGAGCAACTTCAAATTTCCATCGAATCCGTGCATTTCCGGATGCGCCGGAATCGTCGAAACCGCTTTACCCATTTCTAGACAGTGATGAACGGTTAACATACTCCCACTTTTCATAGAGGCCTGAGCAACCAATGTCAGCTTTCCCAGAGCAGCGATCAGACGATTGCGAATATAAAAATGCGACTTATGGAGTTTGTGATGAATTTCAAATTCTGTCATAAAACAGATATTTTCGGATTCAAATTCTTTCTTAAACTGATTGAGCGAGGCGGGATAAAGATTTAATAATCCGCTGGGTAATACAAAAACCGTCGGAGCTTTACTTTTGATCGCAATGAGATGCGAAAGCTGATCGACGCCAATGGCACCCCCGCTGACGACACCCACCCGATTAGTTTCTATAAATTCAGAGAGATGCCGCTTGAGCCACTGTTCTGTTAGCGGAAGCATATTACGCGAACCTACAACGGCTATGAGGTTGCGATCTCTCCATAATGGAGGGCCCCAGTACTCGATAAACAGCGGAGGCTCTTTCATTTTCAAAAACTCTTCCGGATAATCAACTTTTTCTG
>JAYVIY010000442.1:0-2392 GCA_043769795.1 Pseudobdellovibrio sp.
GAATTTGAGCGGTGATCAATATAAAAAGGCACTGAGCAACTGGGCCTCGGAAGCCGCCAGTCAGTGTGACAAAGGCAGTGACTACCCGCAAACCGATGAACAGAAGTCAGCCTGTCTCAGTGACGAGGCCAGATTAGCCCGAGTGGCTACTGAAAAATATCTCTTCTTGGTCTTTAATCAAATCGCACCGCAAAATCTATTGAACAAATCCACAGAAGACTTCGTGGCGGCACTTGATTCATCTCTTTTTGACGGCCCTGTGGGTGACGCGGAGCTTGATCGTAAAATGCCGAACGGAATATTACGATGCGATTCACTTCCGACAAATGAAATTACAGGTTCAGAACCTCCAGCTCAGGGTAAGATCGGGCAATAGAATTGGTCAAAAAAGAATACTTACTTAATAGTGTTTTCTTAAAAAATCGAGTAGCAGAACTTAGTATCAAACAATGGTGGCTCGCTGAGCAAGTGGGCGTAGACCGAAAAACGGTCCTACGTTGGATTCAGGGCCAGGTAAAATCAATCCAAGTTGAAAATGCTGAACGACTTGCAACAATTTTAAATTGCCGAATTGAAGATTTAAGGGTGGCTGATGGCGAATTGCTATTTGCAAGCGCAGAAGATCAAAAAATTGCGGCGGCGGCACTTCTCAAAAGTTCGGTGATGGATAAATTAGGGGCTGTAGGCGAGTGGGATATCATTGAAAGTCTTCTAAAAGCTACAATCATACCGAACTTACCTCTGAATATTTTAGGTGAACTTTACAATAGACTCACTATTGCATCATGGCGGCAAAGTAAAATGGATCAGTCCGAAGTATTCAATCAGCGCACTTTAGAAATTGCTCTAAAGACAAAAGACCAAGTGCTGCTGGCATCGGCGATGCTGAGCAAAGCCAATCTATTTTCATGGAGAGGGCAAACTCTCGATTCAATCGCTATCTACCGCGAATGCCTGAAAATTGAGAAATACCTTGAGCCCCGCCTTCTTGGCTCGATCCACTCAAATCTCGGTGGAGTACTTTTTGAGGCCGGCCACCTTGACGAGGGCTTGATTGAAGTGAAAAAATCTTTGGTTCATTTCAAGCTAAGCGGAAAACCCATTAACCTCAGTATTGCGCATACTCATCTTGCTTTAATCTACTTGCAGCAAAACCAAATTGATCATTCTTTTGCAGAGGTTCAAAAGTTAACTCACTATGCAACTCAAGATGACTACCGACGAGGTCTGCATTTCGGCAAACTCATTTCAGGTGAAATTGAAGCCCGTAAAGGCAATTTTTCAGCTTCAGCTTCGCTGACAGATGAGGGCCTTCGAAAATTTTCTGAAATGGGTATTGATGAAGGGCTTAACTACGAAATTGCAGGGCGCACCTATCGTTTACAAAATGCATTGGCCGTTGCTGAAAGCCTAATTGCAAAAGGAATTTCTATTTCAGAAGATTTTCCGATCTATCAAGCGGCCCTCTATGTCGAAATGGCTGAAGTTCTGAAAGCTCAGAATCGCACGAGCTGGAAAGATCAATTAGAAAGTTCAATATCACTTTATACAAAATGCCAATGTCCGCTAAGGGTTCAGATGATAAAACAAAGGTTTGAACTTACGTAAAAAGAAGATGTCACCTAATGTCACTAGTGAAATGCGGCCGGATCAAATATAAAGATCTCACACAAAAGAAGGGATGTTTTATGAACTTTGAAACTTATCTGAATCAGGCCTGGAACGATCATGCTAACGAATCTCAAAAGGTCGCCGCAGGGTTTTTAAGCGCCATAAGCTTAATCGAAACAACTGAGCAGTTAGCACAGCTCGCAAACCTAGTTACTCATGTGATGGGCGAACACCTTGCAGAGTGGCAAGATGGCGTAAAAATTCTAACAACATTCTCTACTAACCCGCACTGCCTTTCGAAAGGCGAAACCGAAAAACTTCTTCAGCGATCTGTCGCGGTGTTAGAACTCGGCAAAAACAAAGACCACGACGTCTCCGAATTTTCAGTATCAGACCGTATTCGAATTATGGCTGCCGCGGCCTCTGCACTGGCTGAACGTGATTCCGGTCGTGCACATAAACTTTTTTATAATTCATTGCACTTAGCTGAAATGGGTCTTGATGCTAAAGACCCAGCAAACCGGGCGCTGGCCATCGCCGGAAACAATCTTGCATGCATATTTGAAGAAAAGAAAAATAGATCAGAATCAGACTCGGAGTTAATGATCCTGGCCGCACACACCGGAAGAAAATACTGGGAATTAGCCGGAACTTGGGAAGAAGTAACTATTGCCGAATATCGTCTGGCGATGACTTATATACAGGCCAAAGATGGTTCGAGGTCCCGGCAGCATGCACAAAACAGCATCGAATTACGTCGCGAAAACAAAGCCAGTGATCG
>JAYVIY010000443.1:0-6516 GCA_043769795.1 Pseudobdellovibrio sp.
CTGACAACGTCTTACTATCGTGGAATTGCCGCAGCCATCCTAGAATTGGCCGATCAATTAAAGGCAACAAAAGTAAACGGCACAGACTTGTGGTCTGAAACCGTTTTGCAAATAACCTCAGACTTTGGTCGTTCAGCACGTAGCAGCGGTGGCGGAAGCGATCATGGTTTTAATCAGATGCTGACCAGCGTGTACTCTGGAATAATTAAATCGCCGTTTGTCGTGGGAAATATATATCGGGGAAACAGAACATTTGTGTACGGCAGTGCCGATTATGCCGGAACTCAAGGCCTTCGGGCCCCGATCGCAGATTACAACCATGGCGACCTTCCTACGCCGGTGATGGCGGCTTCAAGCGTAGCCAATTTGTTGCGAATAAAGAGTAATCCCTATGAAAATGTAGCGCCCCCTCTGGTTAAAGAAGTTAACGGGCAGGCCGTGCCCGTTGTCACAGGCAAAATTGTGGAAGATCCATCATGATAACAAAGAAGCAGCAAATTAAATTTTCAGCGATTTCAATTGTTGCGATCATTGCCGTATTGACCTTTCAAAATTGTTCAGAGCAGGCACTCTACCTGATGTCGAACTCTTCGTCGGCGTTTGAAAGTTCGTCGCAATTACCAGACGAATCTACACTTTTGCCATCTAAACGAACGTTGATGGTACAGAATAAGAACTATACAGCCTCGTTGTTTCGCGCCATTTTTGCCAGGGATGCCAATGATACCGGTTTAGAAAATTTGATCAATCTCTGGATTTATTATCGTCCGGCACAGTTCGGAGGGGCATGTAACGTCTATGATACCTACGGACAATCTGATTGCGGAGGAGATGTCTCGAATGCCAATTTAAGCGTGCATAATGATCCGGGCACTTTGCGCGAAGTTTATCGTTTGAAACTCTGTGCTCAAGTTTTAAATAGCGATGACTTCGTTAATTCGGCGCTTGATAAAATTGGAAAACGAGGTCAAAAGCCCGACGCTCAATCTATCGGGTTACTCTATTCTTTATTTTACCGAGAACAGGACCCTTCACCATCTATTATTGCTGCACTCACCGAGTTAGATAACACCCTCGCTGCGAATTCAGAAAACTCTATAGATCGTTGGAGAGCATTACTGTTAAGCGTTTGTGAATCAGTCGGATGGCAACTGCAATAAATTGCGAAAGGAGGCCCTGTTACAAAAATCATATACGTCATCTTATTGTGTTTTGTAACGATCGTATCTTTTCAAAACTGTGGTAAATTTTCGCTTTTCAATTCGACAGAAGTTGATTTGCAACATCAGCGTGAATTAGACGCACAGGCGGCAAAATATTTCGATGCTGATTATTTGCCGTATCTAATTAATGGTGACGAACTGGTGCTGTGGACCCAAAAGAATGATGTAAAGCATAGCAGTGATTTAATTTTTGCTGATGAAGCCACAGTGACTCTCGCGGTAGATTCAACAGCTCAAGGGCTGCTGTTTTCTTTAAATTCCGGCGACGGATTGGAAGAAGCTCGCATCTCGATTGAAATGAACCGAATTCGATTTTCTCATATTACCGACAGCGCCAATTACTCTTACTTTGAAGTTCTGATTCCATCGAATATCGGAAGTCAGTTTGTTATTTCTGCCGCATTCGGAGCTGAGCCTAATCATATTTCAGTTCAACTCAACGGCAAAAGAACAACCGGAAATTTTGAAACCAGAGGCAGCCCCTTTTCATTTAGTTTTCTGCAAAAAAACTGGTCCACTGGTCCCACTAACGGAAAAGTGAACGAAGTCATGGTCCATTCTTACAAACTCTCAAGCTCAGAAATGAATGTGGCTTCTCGACATGTAGCTGGTAATTCGGGAGTCCACTATGTCATGTTCAATACATATACGAATATTGACGACGAAATTGAATTTGCCAGCGAAAAATTCACAAAAGCCCGGGCGATCATGAGTGCGCATTGCGTTTCCTGCCATTCTAATTACGGCCGCATGTCCGAACGTAATTTTGTACAGCGTGACTATATCACGCCGAAGAATCCTGCAGCCTCAAAACTTTATTATCGCCTGTCGGGCTCGCTAGGCAGCAATGCCGACAAAGACATGCCGCAAAACGGAACTCTTTCTGAAGCCGATGTTCAGGCCATCGCTGACTGGATTCAAGATCTAAAATAGTCTCTTTGTTTTAATTAAGGTCATCCAATTGAACATTGCCTTCTCAACTACGGACCGTAAATCTTTTTCCATTCGGCTTTTAGTTTTTCTCGGTCTTCTGGATGAGCTATTTGAATCAGAGCTTCGGCCCTTTCAGAAAGAGTTTTGCCGTAGAGGTCGGCGATTCCAAATTCGGTAACAACAAAATGAACGTGAGCCCTTGTAGTAACAACACCGGCGCCCAATTTTAGTGTGGCTACGATTCGCGAGGCACCATGTTTGGTGCGGCTTGTGATTGCTATAATCGGTTTTCCGCCTTCAGATTCTGCCGAGCCTCTCATGAAGTCCATTTGGCCACCAACCCCTGAAATGATGTGAGGGCCTATCGAGTCGGCACAGACCTGACCAGTCAGATCAATCTCTATTGCCGAATTTATGGAAACAACTTTAGGATTCCGTGAAATATTATGAGCATTGTTAACGTAACCGATATCGAGCTGGGCCACGCTTGTATTGTCGTGAATGAAATCGTAAACAGCTTTGGTTCCTGTCACAAAGCCTGAAATTGTTTTTCCGGGATGAATTTTTTTTCTGGAATTATCGATGGCCCCGCAATTGATAAGATTCAAAATGCCATCAGACCACATTTCGGTATGTACGCCCAAATGAACATGACCTATTAATGAAGCCAGGACGGCATCAGGAATGCTACCGATACCAACCTGTAAAGTTGAACCATCTTCAACAAGTTCAGCCACGTTCTTTCCAATGGTTATTTCTTCGGGCCTCAATGAGACCGGCGAAACTTCAGGAATGGGGTCGTCTACTTCGATGAAATCGTGAAATTGGCTCATATGTAATAGCCCATCGCCATGAACCCTGGGCATGCGGGGATTTATTTGCGCAATGATGTGCTTTGCGCTGTCGACTGCTGCTTTTGCTATATCCACACTAGTTCCAAGAGTGCAGAAGCCGTGATGGTCAGGAGGGGAAACGTGAATGAGTGCAACATCTAAGGGTCTTCTTCCTGAACGAAACAGGGCCGGAATTTCAGAAAGAAAACAAGGCAAGTACTCTACATGAGAAAGACACATTTTTTTTCTCATATTTGCACCGACAAAAAGATTGGCAACGCGAAAATTTTCAGAATACTCAGCATTGGCGTAAGCCGCATCGCCCATCGTGTGAAGATGAATGAGTTCTACATTTTTCAGGCGCGGGGCCTCTTCTAAGAGGCCACTAATGAGACGAGACGGGGTGGCTGCGCCACCATGAATAAAAATTCGATGGCCTGATTCTATTTTTTCAAAAAGCTTAGCCATTACTGTGCCACCCAGCCACCTTATCTGTAAGATCATATGCATTTTTGCTTTCCATGAAGCGTCCTCTCGATTTTAAAAATTAATATGAATAGTATTTGCACATATAGAAAGACAATTATTCTTTTGCCGCGCACTGCAAATATGATCTGGATCATATTTTTTTTGTTTGAAAGGGCTAAGTTAGCCTCAGCTGAACATCATGGGGAATAAACCTCAATAGAACAGCGGCTCAAATGGGCTCAACAGAAGGAAGAATTTATGAAAAAATTTTTAGCAATCTCCGTCATCGTATTATTGTCACAATTTACATTTGCAGCAGACACTCGTGATGTGCAGATCGGTATCAGTGGGGTTTTTGTACCGGGTGGTTTTGACTCTGCATCTGACACCTATGTAGTGGTGAGCGGGGTTTTTCAGAACGGATGTTACAAGTGGAGTCGTGCTGAAACCAAAAATGTTGATGCGTACACTCATGAAATTGTTTCGATGGCTTCGGTCAGCCAAGGCATGTGTATAATGGTTCTGATACCATTTCAAAAGGAAGTTAGACTGGGAAAACTGGCAAGTGGAAAGCATGCACTTAAATTCCTTAATGGTGACGGAACTTATCTCGAGAAAAATCTGTTAGTTGAATAGGCCCGACTTTTAAAAGGACTTCCATTTTATTGGAAGTCCGGTTTTGTGAGGATTTGTGAAATATTTTATGTTGTATTGTTTACTTTTTCTTTTCAACTCTCGCAGCTATTCATTTGTCTACCGTGAATGGAATAGCAAAATGGAAACCACTTCAAGTCGGTTTTTTAAAAATATTCAAACAGAGAGCTCTGATGTTGTTCGATATAAAAATAGAAGAATTGAATTAGGGCGCCAAATTTACGGTGGCAAACCAGTTTTAAATTCGTTTGTAAAAAAAATTACTGTAGACACCGGTAATTTAGAATCTATCCAAGCTCTGGTTACCGAAGAAAACTATGCAGGTGTTGCAGCGGTTCAATCTAAAAAAATAGAAAAAAACAATATTGATTTTTTGGCCCAGATTAAAAAGATTCAGCCCTCTTTCGAAAGGGTGCAGATGCTCGGATTGGAAGAGGCCTTTTCTGTGGATGTCGGCGAGCCGCGACTGTTCATCGTCGCCTCGCTTTTTGACAAATGGGGTGTGCCTTACAGAATATTTTTTAATCCTCAAGGTGAATTTGTCAGTTTGGAACGAACAGGATCGCAGTTCTCTGATGTGAGTGCCAGCGTTTTCATCAGCGGCCCTAAATTGAGTCAGCTTTCGGAGCAAAATCTCAAAAGCGTCAGTTTCAACCCTAGTGTTTCCAATGATTTGGTTTTTGTTAACACTGAAGCGGATCGTAAAATTGCAGCGGCCAACTCGCTTAAGTTTGACCCGAAAGATGATCGCTTTGACCAAGTACAGGCTTTTTACTACCTAAGTAAATCTCGCCAGTGGATGAAGGATCAATTGCACGTGAGTTTACCCCAGCGGCTAGAGGCTGTCGTTAGTATGGGTTTTCCGGAAAAAACAAACTCTGCATTTTATTACCAGAATAAGATCAGATTTGGAAAAGGCGACGACCTAACCTATTCTAATATTGTTCAGGATCCTTCGATTGTTTACCATGAAAGTTTTCATGCTCTCATCGACAGTGTTGCTCACTTACCCTTCGAAGGAGAGGGCGGCTCAATCAACGAAGCATTTGCAGATCTTTTTTCTTGTTTGATGCTGGATCGTCCTTACCTCGGGGAAGCGAGCTATCTGAAAGGGGCCTTTAAAAGAAATTTGTCATTGGTAACTAAACTTTCTGAAAAAAATGGCGGACTCTATCATGATTCGGCGATTGTCAGTGGCCTACTCTGGGAAGCCAGAGAAAAATTAGGAACTGAAAAAGCAAAACTTCTAGCCATGGAAACTTTGATTCAATTAAACCCCGCAAGCCACTTTTCAGACTTTAGCAAAAAGTTAGTTGAATCCTCAGCTTCTCTACTTAACGCGGAAGAGCGTGGCCTATTGCAAAAATTAATGAAAGAAAGAGACTTTAATGAATAGTTTGATTGGGATGTGGATGTTTACCTCGTTAATTTATCAGGGTCAGCCAATGCCACGACCAAATCAGTCTCTTGAGATTTATTTGATGTTTGAAACCGCCGATACCAATGAAATTTTGTACTTCCGCAATGACGAGAAGGGGTTTTGCCGTCGGAAAGCAAAATATGAAGTGAATAATAACGAAATTCGGCAGACTGTGGTTTCAATCGACGAGGGCAATGCGGATTTTTGCTCACAAGACACCGACATGCAAATTGGGAACGTATCGGTGACCAAATTTGAACTATCTAATGGTGAGTTGAAACTCTATTTGCCTTTAGGCGATGACGTTATAGTCTATGTCTGGGAGAAACATTAAAATTGATAAAAAATGAAAATAATTCCTCGGTTGAGTACACCTGTCCGATGCATTCTGAAATCAGAAAGCTGGGGCCCGGTAGCTGCCCAATTTGCGGAATGGCTTTAGAGCCCGTGACTACATCTTTGGATCAGAATGACGATAATTCTGCACTCCTAGAAATGAAAAAGAGATTCATAGTTGGTGCTATTTTAAGTGTTCCGCTTCTGTTTCTAACGATGAGTGCTAAGAACTATCCTCTCATAGAACTTCTACTAGCTACTCCGGTCGTGCTTTGGGGGGGCTGGCCTTTTCAAGTGCTTTTCTGGCAATCAATTAAAAAGAAAAGCCTCAATATGTTTACTTTAATTGGCCTAGGTGTAACTGTGGCCTATATCTATAGTGTTGTGGGTGTCTTCTTTCCGCAAATATTTCCCGAATCATTTAAAAACGAAATGACCGGTCAGGTGGGATTGTATTTCGAAGCAGCAAGTGTAATTGTCACCTTGGTTCTATTGGGTCAGGTTTTAGAATTGAAGGCACGATCACAAACCAGTTCAGCAATTAAGGCTTTGCTTAGCCTAGCACCGAAGGTGGCCCGAAAGATTCAAGCCGACGGTTCAGAGATTGATGTTGAACTAAAATCAATTCATGTAGGTGATCAATTTCGTG
>JAYVIY010000444.1:0-6516 GCA_043769795.1 Pseudobdellovibrio sp.
TTCGACCTGCGAAAGCTTAAAAATAAACGAGCCCGCGTGGGGAGTCACCTATGGAGCAGCTCATTTTTTGCGTTGTTCATCAGTCATGATCATTGCAAAGGGCAGTAGTAAAAAAGCTATCCTTGAGACCGCGTTGAATGAAAAAATACCCACTTCACCGTTGTCGTACATACTTAAATCACATCGAAATTGCAGTTTGGTCATTGACCGAGTCTGAATCTAAGTATAATTTATTTTTTTGCCTTACGGAGAGGTGGGAGAGTGGCCGAATCCGCTTGCTTGGAAAGCAAGTAGTCTCCAAAAGAGACTCGCGAGTTCGAATCTCGCTCTCTCCGCCAAATAAAAGGAAATAATCCTTTGGATAAAATAATTTTCTATTTGACCACCACAATAATCGGACTAATCAGTATCCCGTCGTTGGCTCAAAAAACGAATCCACTTGTCGGCCGATGGCGTTGGGATTCTCCAGATTGCACGAAACCGGATTTCATTTTTTCTGAAACAAAATTTATTCATAGTACCGAAGCCGACGGCAAACCTATCAAATCGCAATTTAATAAAATCAAATACGAAATTTTTGAGAATAAGATCATAGTTGATCTAAATAAGCCTCATGGTTTTGGCAAGACCCCAGAAAAAACTAAGCTTACATTTAAAGTAGTGGATAAGGATCATCTTGTGATAGATCGCAAATCGAAATCCATGAACGATATTTTTCGCTGTCCTTAAATCAATATTTTTAGCCCTTATATTTCTTAATCAGTAGCTGCGCGGCCTTTTCAGAAATAATCATCGTTGGTAAGCAAATAAATAGTCCCGGAATTTTTGGAAAAACCGAAGCATCCACAACTCGTAAGCCTTCAACACCAATAACTTTAAATTCACTGTCGACCACGGCGCTCGGATCATTAGCTGCGCCCATTTTATTTGAACACGAAGCATGATGTCCCCAGCTTTCTTTCAAAATGAAATCTTTAATTTGATCATCAGTTTGAACGCTTTCACCAGGATACGATTCTTTCAAAATTGTTCCATCATCAACCATTTTATTGATTTTGCGGGCTTTTTTAAAACCAGCCATCGTTGCTGTTAAGTCTTCTAAGGCCGGATCTGATTCGGTATTGAAATAGTTGAAATTAATTTCGGGAGTTTCACGGAAATCAGCTGATTTGATTTTTACCCAGCCAGAAATATTATTAGTATGGCCTTTTAAGACCGCCCAACTAAAATATCTTGCCGAAGCATAGGATTTTTCAGACCAGTTCGGATAGTACCCGACAAAATTTCCTGGAACCCCAAAAATATTTAAGTCAGGATTTGCTTTTTTCGGTGACGAACGCAGAATATTTGAAATCACGGTTCCATTTGTACTGTAGACATGACCTTTTGGATTATTCCCCCAATCGGCCGTGCAGCGATCGCCGGCCTGAAGCCAGGTGCAGTTTTCAATAGCCGCAATCGGATCGCGCAATTCGCTGACCACGGTCACTTCGTAGCGGTCTTGAAGATTTTTTCCGACGCCGGGAAGTTTGACTCGCACTGGAATATTAACGCTCGGCGAGCTTAAGACTTCAGGATCGCCAATTCCTGATAGCATTAAAAGTTGCGGAGAATTGAAAGCTCCGCCCGCTATAATAACCTCACGTCGGGCTTTGGCTACCATGTGTTCAGCTTGCAAAGTTCCCGCTGGAATCTGGTAAACTCCGGCTCCGGCCGAGCTGGCTTTGTAGAGCTTATTTCCGAGAGAGTACTCCACCCCAACCACTTTATTTCTTACAGTCTCAGAAAAAATAACTTTTTTGCAAAGCGCGCCTCTTTGAATTTTTAAATTCGGGTAACGACCGCTTTTTTCCATTTCAATCAGTTTATTGCGAACCCCATAGCGTCGGCCGTTTTTAACATTAAATGGAATACTGAACAAACCGTCTAATTTATTTTTAATGTAAGCGAGATTATTGGGATTCAATTCGGCATTTCCGAACTGCAAGGCTTTTTCAATCGTTTCATTGAGTAGTCCTTGTCTTTCGAGTGAGGCAATCACAAATTTTCTTAAAGTTGAATCAGTCAGCAGCAGCAACGGCGCTTGTTCTAAATGTAAAAATGGTTTTTGGTGTTCAGTACTGAAAGCTGCGAAGGCATTGAGTATGGCAGAGCGAATATTCGTTAAATCATTTGTTGTGGTGGTTTCTTGCAAGGTTTGAAAGTGGCTATACATATCATTGGGGTTCCAACTTCGATCTCCGGTTACGTCAGAGATGTGTTGCCAGTCGGATTCATCGGGATAAAGGTGGATGAGTGCGTTCATTTGCGTACTTCCGCCCAAACCGGTTCCGCGGGGATAATAAACTCCGCCACCGTAGCCGTTTTCTTGCTTCTTTACGAATTTTGAATTCATGAGATCATATTTATTCATTTTTTCTGAATATCTTTGTACGAAGAAACCCCAGTTGATGGCCGGATCGTCATTGGCTTTGCCATGTAATGCTGGGATATCTGTGTAACCAATGGGTTGCTCTACTCCGCCCGCTTCGAGCAACAAAACTCCGAAACCGGCTTGAGCCAAACGAATCGCTAAAGGTCCGCCGCCCGCTCCTGAACCGACAATAATAAAATCATAACTGTTCGTTTCTGAAGCTTCATTGGCCGGCGCTCGGTCGTTATCAAGAACTAATTTAGCTGCTGAACCAACAGCAGCTACGCTGGCTGCTGCAACTCCCGTTTTGATTGCTTGTCTTCGCGTAACTTTTTTCATACGGACTCCGTTTAAAAGTGTTTCAGGAATTCGATCAGATCTTTTTGGTCATCGTCGGAAATACTCGGATTTATTAGCTGAGTGCCAAAATAATGTCCGCGGTTGACAACAAAATCATTACATTTACTGACTGCTAATAGAGGTTTTGCGGCGATGTTCATAAACGAATCTAATGCGATCTGACCCGTTTGCCCGGTTAACCGAAGTTGCGCTGATGCTAGGTTCAACGCTACCATCGCATCGACTAAATGAGCCTGGGCCAGCAAAGCTTCAGGTCGAGCGTTTTCAAGTCGAATGCCTGCATAAGTTAGATCGATGTTCGTTATTAAATTTGTCGGCAAACCTTGAGGGAGAGGTCCAATTTGCAAATAGACAGCATCTTTTTTATCAAACAAGTTAATTATCGGTAAACTGCTTGCTGCAACATCACGTTTTGTTTTATTTTTTAGAACCTCAACTGCAGAAATAAAAGTTGTCGGATCCCACTTTTTGTCCATGGTGACGACGACGGCATCACCTTGAATTTCTAACTTTCCGCCGTTACTTGAAATGGCCTGACCGAGTGCTTGCTTGACGATGTACGGAACGTATTTAAGCGGAATTCTCAAGTAAGTGGTCTCAGTCATGACGTCAACGAGGCCCGGCAATTTAAAACCTTGTCCGCTGTGGTAAGTGACAACATGCTCGCCCTTGCGCGGCTGCCCTGCACGTAGTTCAGGCTTCAGCATTTTATTTATCGAGTCGTTAAAAGAGGTCATTCGACCAGCTACTGTTCCCGAGTAATCAAATTTTCCAACGCTGTTGTTTTGCAGAAACGGTGCCGTCGACCACAGACTGATCAATGATGGCGGACGAACAAAACCACGTCCACCACCTGGAGTAGTAATTTTTTCTGAAATGATTTCATCGTTGACCTTGTTATCAATACTTAGTCGTTCAGGATAATTCACTACAAAACTTCCTATAGAAGGAAGCTCTTTGTACGAGTCTGAAGAAAAGTTGTCCCAGACATTATCACGTATTGCATTCGTTGCGATTGGGCTACAAAGCTGAGTATCGACCACGTTGGCCGGAACCCTTAAATCGGTAGAAAGGTAATTGTTTTCCAAAAAATCCGGAGCCAAAACTATTTTTTCTAAAGCGGCCTTAAACTCTGGTTTTTGAATCAACTTTTGATACGATGACCAACAGTCGAAATACTTTTTACCGACACATTTATTCGGATCTTGAGGATCATTAAAAACTTGGTAGGCTTCGCTTGGCAATTTGCTCGAGTGGCAACTTGCACAGTTTTGCGCAAAAACTTTTTTTCCGTGAGTTGTTTGAGCACTATTTATGTCTTTAAGATAAGCGGTGCCCCCGGGTGCATTTGCTAATTTATCCGGACGTGAGGCCGCGAGTAAGTAGACGGCTAAGTACGGAGTCTGTTCGACGTTGGCTTGCCAATAGACCGAGTTTTTAGATGCAAGATCAATTCGGAAGGGCTTTACTTTATCTCCACCGATCAAAGGCACAAATCCATCTAGCCAATGTTCTGAGAATAGGCCGATGTTGACGTAGACGCGATTAAGAGCCCCCAAAACGCCGACAGAATCTGAGCCATCTTTAAGAACTCGCGGAGAAATAACCATTTGATTATTTTTATTAAAGAACTGACGAAGTACCGAATCTTGACTTACAAAATTTAAATCGTTCAATTGCTTATTCTTTAATTCTTCGCCCTTTAAATTTTCAAAATGACCAAACATTTTTGCAACGACAGCACGGCTCGGAAGATCATAGATCGCATTCATTGTGCGTGGGTTATTAATCTGATCTGAAGAAATCAACGACGTGTCTAAAGCTCCCGGTCGAGTGCTATTAAAAAGTTGACTGATGAAATTGTCGACAGTCTTTTCGTAATTCCAGTTAAAAATTCGGCCCGTCCAGAAATATTGGGCACCCGGATTTCCATTCAAGTTGGACCAGGCTGGAGAATTAAAATCAGCTGGAGGCCGCGTCGGGCTGGGCCCCACGTGACAGAATGCACAGCTCATTCCGATGCGGTAAGGTTTAACTAAGTCGGATTTCATATAGTAAGTTGGATCGCTGTAGTATCTTTCAGGATCCCAGGCATCGGCTGCTTTTTGGTCAAAATTGGGATTGTTGAAAACGCGAAGGCCCACGACTCCTGATGGTCTTCCGTAGAAAGATCCCACCTCAAACGGAATATTTTTACCTCTGAATTTAAGCGTTGCCCCGCGAGAACCGGTTTTGACTCCGGGATATTTCGTTGCATCAGCATAAGGATCTGGCTTGCAGTTCGATGTGCGTTCATCTAAATAAAGACCCCAAGGATCTGCCGGAGTTTTTCCCGGGCCTGCAAAACAGGGCTCGTTCACTAAACCTAAGACGTCCCAGCGGTTCGAGCGATTATACGGGTAAGATGCTTTATCGTTTGAATAGGGATAACTCGAAATTGTTTTTAAAAAATCTGTTCCGCCAAAGGTAATTCTCGAAAATTCATCCCAGAAGCGGTCATTACCACCGGTCCAAACGATCCAGTTATTTCTGCCTTTTGCAATTGCCTCTTGCGCTTGCTTCGCTGTTAAGCCAGGCAAGAATTGTTGAAGATGGGCGGCAACTTGTTCGACATTTTCGGAATTTGTAATTCCATAATCCATATCGTGGAAATAATCTTCGACTGAACCCGCTTTCATTTTTTCAACCACAGTTGGGCTGATTAATTTATTATCGAGTGCCGCTTTCGCTTCATCACGAAGGCCCGAATTATTTCCGATGAACGGTAAATTACTGACCGTATCTGTAAAAATATTTTGGGGATCTCTTTTTTTTGGCTTTGCATTTTTGGCAAAGGAGGTGTTTGTTAAACACAGGCAAATAACAACGACAGGCCACAAATAAATTTTCACGTTCAAATCCTTTGAAAATGGAATACCTGATGTTACCGAAACTCTTATCCGTTTAACAGAGCTTAACTCCCCCAGCAGACCTAGGTCCGGAGCAGAAGGTGCCAGGCCCTATATGCGGACGCACCGCCTCTCTTAACACTTTTACAAGCTAGCAAAGTCGGTAGAGACTTTGCTGTAAGCTGTATCATGGCTAGAGCTAAGGCTGTTCTTCAATCGGAGTATCCCTATAATATCAGTGCTCGCTGTATCAATCGCGAATGGTTCAGCCTTCCAATGGAGGTAGTCTGGGAAATCTTCTGCAATGAACTCACGCTCGCATCAAAAAATCACAATTTGAGAATTCATAGTTTTGTTTTAATGAGTAATCATTACCATCTTATAGCTTCTACGCCGGATGCAAATATTAGTGTTTGTATGCAACAATTTATGTCGAGAACGAGCCGAAGACTGACAAGAGCAGGCAATCGAATCAATGAGACTTTCGCCGGACGTCATTACAAATGCATTTTACAGCACCCAAACTACTTTTTAAATGCTTACAAATATAACTATCGCAATCCGGCCAGTGCCGGACTTTGTCGACGCGTTGAAGATTATCCGTACAGCACCTTGCGTGGTAAATTGAAGCTTTCGAAACTAATGCTTTCGGTCTGCGAAGACACAACTCTAAATTCGGATCCTAAAGGAACCCTTGAATGGCTAAATACTGCTCCTTCGGCAGAGAAGCTTGAAGGAGTTCGTTTCGGTTTAAAACATCAATTTTTCAGATCGAAAAAAAACAGAAAGAACAATAAGTTCGTTCTTTCTGAATTCGACTTGCTGTAGCAAGAAACAGGGCCTGGCACCTACTTC